>NZ_RIBZ01000332.1:0-57593 GCF_003721215.1 Streptomyces botrytidirepellens | reverse complement strand
AGCACCGGCGCGGTGCCGGTCAGCGCGGTGAGGCCGCCGACCGCCTCCGCCGCGCCGGGGCGGAGCCGGTCGGCGAGGCCGAGCACCCCGGCCGGGCTGCCGTCCGCGAGGACGGCGACGGCGGTACGGCCCTCCGCCTCCACCTCGGCGACGACCGCGTGGCCCTCGGGGCAGAGCCGGGCGGGCGCCCCGACCCGCACCTCGCGCCCCTCCACGGTCGCGGTGACGCCGAGCCCGGGCGTGGAGGAGAACCCCTCGGCGTCCGGCACCCGCAGCCCGCGGGCGTGCGCCGCGTCCACGACGGCGCGGGCCAGGGGGTGTTCGCTCGGCCGCTCGGCCGCGGCCGCGAGCCGCAGCAGCGCGTCCTCGTCCAGCCCCGAACCGGGCAGCGGACGCACCTCGGTCACCCGGGGCGTGCCCTCGGTGAGGGTGCCGGTCTTGTCCAGGGCGACGGCGTCCACCTGCCCCAGACGCTCCATGACGACGGCCGACTTCACCAGCACGCCATGGCGTCCGGCGTTCGCGATGGCCGAGAGCAGCGGCGGCATGGTGGCCAGCACCACCGCGCACGGGGACGCGACGATCATGAAGGTCATCGCGCGCAGCAGCGTCGGCTGAAGCGCGGCACCGAGGGCGAGCGGGACCGCGAACAGCGCGAGCGTGGCGGCCACCATTACCAGCGAGTACCGCTGCTCGACCCGCTCGATGAACAACTGCGTGGGCGCCTTGGTCTCCGACGCCTCCTCGACCATCCGCACGATGCGTGCGATCACCGAGTCCGACGGGTCTCGCTCGACCCGTACCCGCAGCGCCCCGGTGCCGTTGACGGTCCCCGCGAACACCTCGTCCCCGGGCGCCTTGGCCGCGGGCAGCGGCTCGCCCGTGATGGTGGCCTGATCGACCTCGCTCGCCCCGTCCAGCACCCGCCCGTCGGCCCCGACCCGCTCCCCGGGCCGGACCAGCACCGTGTCCCCGACCGCCAGCGCGTCGGCGGCCACCGTCTCCTCGCCGCCGCCGGGCAGCAGCCGGGTGGCGGTCGCGGGCGCCAGGTCCAGCAGCCCGCGCACCGAGTCGGCCGTCCGCGCGGTGGCGACCGCCTCCAGGGCGCCGGACGTCGCGAAGATGACGATCAGCAGCGCGCCGTCCAGCACCTGCCCGATGGCCGCCGCGCCGATCGCCGCGACCACCATCAGCAGATCCACGTCCAGCGTCTTGTCCTTGAGGGCCTTCAACCCCTCCAGCCCCGGCTCCCACCCCCCGGTGACATACACGGCGACGTACAGCGGCTCCCACACCCACTCGGGCGCACCGAGCAGCTGCCCCGCCAGCGCGACCAGGAACAGCACGAGCGCCGACAGCGCCCAGCGGGCCTCCGGCAGGGCGAGCACACGGGTACGGCGACGGGGCACGGTCGACGGCCGGGCCGTCGGGGGCGCGGAGCGGGTGGTGAGCGTGGAGGTCATGGCCGCACACCGTACCACCAACACTTGAACAAGCATTCATGTGTTGCGTGGTCCGTAGGATGAGCCCATGGGCCATGGAGCACAACCCCCCGCCGGTGACGCCACCGCCCCGCGCGCCCGGCTCACCCCCGAGAACGCCCCGACGGTCGCCGCCACCCTCCAGGCCCTCGCCACCCCGTCCCGCCTGCTGATCCTGGCCCGCCTCCGCGAGGGCCCCTGCCCCGCCACCGAACTCGCCGAAGCCGTCGGCATGCAGCAGTCCGCCTGCTCCCACCAACTCCGCCTGCTCCGCAACCTCGGCCTGGTCACCGGCACCCGCCAGGGCCGCTCGGTCGTCTACTCCCTCCACGACAACCACGTGGCGGAACTCCTCGACCAGGCCCTCCACCACGTCGAACACCTCCGCCTGGGCGTCACCGACTGACCCCCTCGGCTGAACCGCCCGGGTCGCGCTCTAGGTGTCGTAGCCGGTCAGGCTGTCGGCCGCCTCGTTGAGCCGGCTGAGGTCCACGTCGCTGAGGAACGGCAGCAGGGCGCCGCAGTCGAGGCAGGCGCGGGCGAAATCGACGTCGAACGCCGGACGGAGCTTGTAGGCGCGTGGCCGGGGGAACTTGAGGCGGAGGCGGTTGGTCTGGCTCTCGTACGTCCTGAGCTGCCCGGCCGGGGTCAGCCGACTGGATCCACATATCCCGCAGCGCAGCACCCCAGTTCCCATGCGGGTGACGATACCTCAGGCGACCGGCGCCACAAGGGAATTGGACCCTCCGCCAGAAGCCTCCGGGCGGCCTGCCGCCGTCTCGGGGCCGGTGGGCCGGTTGGGCTGGGGTCAGGAACCGTCGGGCTGAGTCGAGTCGGCGGCGGGCTTCCGCAGCTCTTCGTTGAGCCGCTGGGCTTCTTCCAGCTGATCTTCGAGTATGACGATGCGGCAGGCGGCGTCGATCGGAGTGCCCTGGTCGACGAGTTCGCGAACGCGTGCCGCGATGCGCAGCTGGTAGCGGGAGTAGCGGCGATGACCCCCTTCGGACCGCAGGGGGACGATGAGGCGGGCTTCGCCGACGGCCCGCAAGAAGGCGGGTGTGGCGCCGATCATCTCCGCGGCGCGGCCCATGGTGTACGCCGGGTAGTCGTCGTCATCGAATTTGTCGGTGGCTCGCTCTCGGGGCTTTGAATTCATCGAACCTCTCTGTAGGACGCGTCGAGGAGCCCTGGTGCCTTATGGCACCAGGGCCCCGAGGGTTTCAACACCATCTACCGGCGATGTGCACCGGCCTTCTGTTTCCGCTGTCCGCCCGAGGGGCGGGGTGCGGGGATCGCGGTTGCGTGACCGGGGACCACCTTCCAATCCGGGTCCTGCGGTACCCGAGCGGACCAGGAGGTCCGTGCCCGGGCGATCCTGATGGCGTCTCCTCCTCTCCTGTTGCTCTCGCCGCTCTTGCTGGAACTGCTGTCGTGCGTCATACGTGGTGGCCCTGGAGCCACCCGGCCCGGCAGCCAGTGGCGGGACCTTTACGTACTTCCCGGCCCCGCCACTCCGCTGTCGTGCCGTGTTCCGTTCGCGGCAGTTCGTCTCTGCCGCGCCTGACTGACGTCGTTGGCTACGCGAGAAACAGTAGCCGCAGGAGCGCCACATGTCTACTGCGGCCGATGCAGGTTTACCTCTATTGCCGCAACAGGCCCAGGGTGACCCGGGTCATGGGGCCGGGGAGGCGAAGGTGCGGGCGCGGCGACGGCGACCTCGGTCGTCACCGGCGCCGCCCACCGCGTGGCCGTCTTCCCGGTGATCCGCTGATCCTCGGCGGCGTTCTCCCCGCCGATGCCCAATATGTAATGCCGCGACTGCAGAAATAGCCTCTGAATTGGCAAGGAGTTTTTACCTCGCCGAGGGTGACTGTCGATTTCCGTGCATGATCCGGTGTGCCGTGCTACTGTCGTTGTCAGTTGCAGTTGTGGTTCCCAGACTTCAAGCGTCCTCGCCGTCGCACACGGCGGGAATGCTTTTGTATTTTCCGGTGCATTTCCGGAGGGGCGATCATCGCGGCGACGCGGGGTCCGCAAAGTGTGGGCTCCGGGCACTGCGCCCGAAGGAGATATGGCATGGCTACTGGCACCGTGAAGTGGTTCAACTCGGAAAAGGGCTTCGGCTTCATCGAGCAGGACGGTGGCGGCCCCGACGTCTTCGCCCACTACTCGAACATCGCCGCCCAGGGCTTCCGTGAGTTGCAGGAGGGCCAGAAGGTGAGCTTCGACCTCACGCAGGGCCAGAAGGGCCCGCAGGCCGAGAACATCGTTCCCGCCTGACGCTGACGCGTACAGCGACGTTGGGGCCCGCACCTTGGGTGCGGGCCCCAACTCGTTTTCGCTTCGTTCAACGTCAGCAGCATGAATTCGGTCCGTTCTTGCGATTCTTTTATGTGCGGCCTACTGCTGCCGAGAATTCCTCAACGTACCGCATCGAGGAAGGTTCGCATGAAACGCACTGCCCGAACGAACAACCGCTCCGTCCGCCCCCGCTCCGGTGGAAACGGCCGTCGTCCCGCCGCGCCGCAGGGTGAATTCGCCCTGCCCGTCACGCGGACCCCCGCTCTGCCTCCGGCCGAGACCTTCGCCGAGCTGGACATGCCGCCCGCGCTGCTGGCGGCCCTGGCCGCGGAAGGCATGGCCGTGCCGTTCCCGATCCAGGGCGCCACGCTGCCGAACTCCCTCGCGGGCCGCGACGTCCTGGGCCGTGGACGCACCGGCTCGGGCAAGACCCTCGCCTTCGGCCTGGCCCTGCTGGCCCGCACCGCCGGACAGCGCGCCGAGCCCCGCCGGCCCCTGGGGCTGGTCCTGGTCCCCACCCGGGAGCTGGCCCAGCAGGTCACCGACGCGCTCGCCCCCTACGCCCGGGCGCTGAAGCTGCGGCTGACCACGGTCGTCGGCGGTATGGCGATCGGTCGGCAGGTCAGCGCTCTGCGCGGCGGAGCCGAAGTCGTCGTCGCGACCCCCGGGCGGCTCAAGGACCTCATCGACCGTGGTGACTGCCACCTGAACCAGGTCGGCATCACCGTGCTGGACGAGGCGGACCAGATGGCCGACATGGGCTTCATGCCTCAGGTGACCGCCCTGCTGAACCAGGTTCGGCCCGAAGGGCAGCGGATGCTCTTCTCCGCCACCTTGGACCGCAATGTCGACCTTCTGGTCCGGCGCTACCTGGCCGACCCGGTGGTCCACTCCGTCGACCCCTCGGCGGGCGCCGTCACCACGATGGAACACCACCTGCTGCACGTCGACAGCGCCGACAAGCACGCCACCACCACGGAGATCGCCGCCCGCGACGGCCGGGTGATCATGTTCCTCGACACCAAGCACGCGGTGGACAGGCTCACCCAGCACCTGCTGAACAGCGGCGTCCGCGCCGCGGCACTGCACGGCGGCAAGTCCCAGCCCCAGCGCACCCGCACGCTCGCCCAGTTCAAGACCGGCGATGTGACGGTACTGGTGGCCACCAACGTCGCGGCCCGTGGCATCCACGTGGACAACCTCGACCTCGTCGTCAACGTGGACCCGCCCAGCGACCACAAGGACTACCTGCATCGCGGCGGCCGCACCGCCCGGGCCGGCGAGTCCGGCAGCGTCGTCACCCTCGTCCTGCCGGGCCAGCGCCGTGACATGACCCGCCTCATGAGCACGGCCGGCATCACCCCGCACACCACCAAGGTCCGCTCCGGCGAAGCCGAACTGAGTCGGATCACCGGCGCCCAGGCGCCCTCCGGTATCCCCGTCACCATCGCCGTGCCGGTCGTCGAACGCGCCAAGCGCGGCGGCTCCTCCTCGCGGGGACGGCGTAGCCGCCCGGCCCGGGCCCGCCGCGCCGCCGGATCGACCCGGACGGGGTCGGGGGCCTCGCAGCGGCGGTCCACCTTCGGCCCGGCCGCGTAAGTCCGGGACCGGACGCTCAGGTACGGCTCCGCTGATCTCTCCGGCCGACCGTCCAATTCCGCCTTCTCTTCGACCTTGTTGAGGCATTATGCGCTGTGTCATCGCCCGCTTCCCCTTCGATCTGATCAAGAGTGAGGTGCAGGAAGCGATGGCAGATATCAAACCCGAACCCGTCACGGGCGACTTCGTGATCATCGGCCGCCGTCATTACCCCGTCAAACAAGTGGGTGCGGTCATCACCCGTCAGGACCGCCGTGACTTCACCGCCGACGAGGTCACCCGAGCACTGACTCGTCTGGGCTTCACCTGCCGTTCGGTTCCCGTATCCGTAGCCGACGCAGCCGACACTCCGCTCAAGGCGGCGTCAGCACTGCTCGGATCCCCGGAACGCGCCTGACCGGGAACGACACGCTTGCATGATGAGGGCCCCGACCGTACCGGTCGGGGCCCTCATCCGTGTGCATTCAGCGGTCGTGCGCGATGTCCGCTGTCCGTTATCCGGTGCACCATTTCGGAATGAGGCGGTCCGCCGCATCATTCGTGATGACGCCTTCACAAGGGGTCGCCCTATTGACGGCATCCAGAAGCGATCAAAGAGTGTCCATTACAGTTCAAGGCACTCCCGGGCCATACACGTATCGAAGAAAAGGGGAAAGGTCGTGACCGCAACCGTCAGCGCAGCGACCGGCGTATGGGGCCGCGCCGAACAGCAGGACTTCCGCAGCCGGGTACGGGGCTGTCTGCTCGGCGGGGCGATCGGGGACGCCCTGGGGGCGGCCGTGGAGTTCTCCTCGCTGGCCGACATCCGGGCGAACCACGGCCCGCAGGGCGTGACGGACTTCCTGCCCGCGTACGGGCGGCGCGGCGCGGTCACCGACGACACCCAGATGACGCTGTTCACCGTGGACGGCCTGATACGCGCCCAGGTGCGCCGCGACACCGGCGCCTGGCATCCGCCCACCGACATCCACTCCGCGCACCGCCGCTGGTACGCCACCCAGCGCGACTGGGGCCCCGACGAGCGCCGCGAGGACGACGGCTGGCTGGCCCGCGAGGAGTGGCTGTACGCCCAGCGTGCCCCGGGGCGGGCCTGCCTGACCGGGCTCGGGGACGCGACCATGGGCACCCTGGAGGCGCCCAAGAACCCCGACTCCAAGGGGTGCGGCGCCGTGATGCGGTCCGCGCCGTTCGGGCTGCTGGTGGGGTGGGAGCCGCAGCTGGTGTTCCAGCTGGCCATCGAGTGCGCGGCCCAGACCCACGGCCACCCCACGGGATACCTGGCGGCGGGCGCGTTCGCCCTCATCGTCCACGGGCTGGCCCGGGGGGAGGCGCTGGACGGCGCCGTCCAGCGCGCCCTGGCCCATCTGTCCGGCCGCCCCGGCCACGAGGAGACCACGGACGCGCTGCGGCGCGCACTCGGCGCCGTACGCCAGGGGCTGCCGACGCCCGAGCGCGTCGAATCGCTCGGCGAGGGCTGGACCGGCGAGGAGGCGCTGGCCATGGGGCTGTACTGCGCCCTGGTGGCCGAGGACGTACGGCATGGTCTGCTGCTCGCCGTCAACCACGGCGGGGACAGCGACTCCACGGCGGCGATCTGCGGCAATCTGCTGGGCGTGCTGCACGGCGAGACGGCGCTGCCGCCCGCGTGGCTCGCCGAGGTGGAGGGGCGCGGCACGATCCTGGAGCTGGCGGACGACTTCGCGATGGAGATGACCCAGGGCCCCGCCCTGCACAGCCCCGAGAACTCGGCGCCCGCCTGGCTCAGCCGCTACCCGCGCGCGTGAGCGGCCGCGACGTCCGCGCCGGCGCGCCCGCCACGGTGCGGGGCGTGGGCGGAGGCCCCGGGGTGTCGCCGCGCGGGGCGCGGAAGGTGACCCGGGCCGCGACCGCCAGGAAGACGGTGCCGATGATCGGGTAGACGGCGGTCATCAGCATCTGGGGCGGCGTCTGGTGCAGCTCGACGCGCTCTTTCATGCTGTGCGGGGCGTACCAGATCATGAAGGAGCAGAAGAGCAGCCCGGTCAGCGCCGTGCAGCCCGCCCAGGCCCGGGACGCCCGGCGGACCGTCTCGACGGCGAGCAGCAGCATCATCGGGAGCGCCCACACCCAGTGGTGGGACCAGGAGATCGGGCTGACCATGAGGGCGGTGACGGCGCAGCTGACGGCGGCCCAGGCGCGGGCGTGCGGGAGGGCGCGGTCGTCGGCGAGCTGGGCGGCGACGGCGGTCGCCAGGCCGACGCAGCCGATCACTGTGGCCGCGGCGAGCCACCACAGGTCGGGGTCGGGGGTGTGCAGCACCCGGGCGAGGGCGCCGCGCAGGTTCTGGTTGCCCGCGCCCTCGACGTCGCCGGGCCGGTCGGTGGCGAAGAGGACCTGGGTCCAGAAGCGGTGCGAGTCGTACGGCAGCGCCAGCGCCGACAGGCAGACCGTCCAGGCGAAGGCGGCCGTGGCGACGCCCGCCCGCCGCAGGTGGTCGCTCCGGAACCCGCACCCGGCACGCAGCCGCCGGATCGCGTCGATCAGCCCGGCGGCCGCGAGGAAGACGATGAAGAGCCCGGGGGTCAACTTGATCCCGGTGGCGATGCCGGTGCCGACCCCGGCCCACCGGTGGCCCGTCGGGCGGGTCAGGTCCCACAGCACCAGGACGGCGACAGCCAAGTTGATCTGGCCGTAGCGCAGGGTCGTCCACACCGGTTCGCACCACACCGCGACCCCGGCCAGGGCCAGGACGGCGGCGGCGCGCGGCACCCGGCGCGGGCGGGCCACGAGCCGCAGGGACAGGTGGGCCAGGGCGACCATCAGGGCCAGGTTGACGGCGGTGCCGAAGGTGCGCAGGACGCCCGTGCCCATGAGGGTCAGCGGGGTGAACAGCATGGCCGCGAACGGCGGATAGGTATTGGGCAGCTGGTGCACGCTTGCCCGCATGTCGTACAGATCCGCCGCATTGCGTACGGTCCAGCCCTCGGCCTGGTAGACCAGCAGATCGACCATGGACACCTCGGCGGCCCGCTGCGCGATCCAGAAGCCCGTGAACGACAGCAGACAGAACACCGCCGCGCAGAGCGTGGGCCGCCGAGTGATCATCTGTGTCGCGGTCACGAGGGTCGCTCCAGAGGTGCATGAGGCGGCAGACGGCACAGGCAGCCGACGATAGTTCATTCCGGATGATGGCCCCACCTGGGGGAATGGTTGCCTGTACGGGTCACAGTCACGGGCCCCGGTCACCCAGGAGCGAGTGGGTGGCCGGGGCCCGGTGGCGCTGCCGCCGTACGACGGGGGCGGCGGGGCGTCAGTCGGACGCGCCCGAGACCTTCGTGCGGCCCGTCGTGTCCGACGCCGGAACGGTCCGCGCGGCACCCGCCGAGCCCGGTCCGTCGCCGTCCGAGTTGAGCGAGGCGAGGATGGCGTCGCGCTCGGGGGTGTCCTCCGGCTTCAGGTAGCCGATGGCGATGAAGAGCACGAGCGAGACCGCGAGCGGGACGGCGACCTGGTACTCGAGGTTGACGCCGCCGTCGACCGCCTCGTTGATCGGGTAGTTGACCAGGTAGAAGGCGATCAGGCCCAGGGCCCAGCTGGTGAGCGCCGCCGTCGGCCCGGACTTGCGGAAGGCGCGCAGCATGCCGAGCATCAGCGGGATCGCGATCGGCCCCATCAGACCGGCGACCCATTTGATGACGACGGTGATGATGTCGCCGAAGAAGGGCGAGTTCACCTGGGTGGCGATGCCCATCGACAGGGCGAGGAAGAGCAGCGTGGTGTAGCGGGCGGCGAGCAGCCCGGTGCGGGTGCTCCACTGCCGTACGGACTTGAAGATCGCGGGCATGATGTCACGGGTCACCACCGCGGCGATCGCGTTGGCGTCCGAGGAGCACATGGCCATGGTGTGCGAGAAGAAGCCGACGATGACCAGGCCCAGCAGACCGTGCGGCAGCAGGTGTTCGGCCATCTCCGCGTACGAGTCGGCGGGCTTGTCCGTCTTGATGATCAGCGGCGCGACCCACATCGGGAAGAACAGCACCAGCGGCCAGACGAACCACAGGACGGCCGACAGCCGGGCCGAGCGCTTGGCGGAGTGGGCGCTGTCGGTGGCCATGTAGCGCTGGGCCTGGTTCCACATGCCGCCGTTGTACTCGAAGGTCTTGATGAAGAGGTAGGAGAGCAGGAAGATCAGCGTGTACGGGCCGACGGTCGGCTCGGCGTGGCTGTCGGGCAGGTCGTCCCAGACGGTCCAGAAGGTGCTGAAGCCGTCCAGCTCGTTGAGCACGGCGATCAGCATCGCGATGCCCGCCACGAACTGGATGACGAACTGGCCGAGTTCGGTGAGCGCGTCGGCCCAGAGCCCGCCGACGGTGCAGTAGACGGCGGTGACCGCGCCCGTGATCAGGATGCCCTGGTTGAGCGAGACGCCGGTGAAGATGGAGAGCAGGGTGGCGATGGCGGCCCACTTGGCGCCCACGTCCACGATCTTCAGCAGCACCCCGGACCAGGCCAGCGCCTGCTGGGTGGGCAGGTTGTAGCGGTTCTTCAGATATTCGAGGGGCGAGGCGACGCCCAGTCTGCTGCGCACCCGGTTGAGGCGGGGCGCGAAGAGGTTCGCGCCGATCGCGATGCCGATGGCGATGGGAAAGGACCAGGTGACATAGGAAGTGACGCCGTATTGGTAGGCGATGGCCGCGTAACCGGTGAACATCACGGCGCTGTAGCCGGACATGTGGTGCGAGATGCCCGAGAGCCACCAGGGCATCTTGCCGCCGGCGGTGAAGAAGTCGCTGACGTTGTCCACGCGTTTGTGGGACCAGACGCCGATGGCGACCATGACGCCGAAGTAGCCGATGAGTACAGCCCAGTCGAGACTGTTCATGTCCCCTCCCAGGGGTCCGCCTTGTGAACGGGAGCGCACTTCGCCGCGACGTTCCGTGGGGCGGTTCCCCCGAGCGGGAGCGGGGTACTTCCGGGATTGAACCGCTTGTCCGGGTGGCCGGTCAAGGGTTCGAGAGGTCACGAGTGTGAACGCAAGTCAGAAAGAAGAACGATTTTACGGTTTCTTGACCCGTCGAGGCGTTGTCGTGCACGCGTCCGCGAATCCACGATGAGCGGGCACTTCGTCAGACGCACGCCCACGCATCGATGGGGTCGGTACGGGAGCGGGATCCCGAAAGGCCGGACAGGAGTCGCGCTAACGCATCAGTTCACCGGCGTTCACCAGCAGCGACTGTCCGGTGATCGCCCGGGCCCGGTCGGAGGCCAGGAATACCGCGGCCTCCGCCACGTCGCCGTCCGTCGCCAGGTCGGGCAGCGCCATCCGGCCCGCGAGCCGCTGCTCGATCTCGGCCTCGGGTACGCCCTCGCTGTGCGCGGCGAACTGGACGTACGCCTGCACCGGCGGCCCCCACATCCAGCCGGGCTGCACGGTGTTGACCCGGATCCGGTGCGGGCCCACCTCGCGCGCGAGCGAGTACATCGCCGAGGTGAGCGCCCCCTTGGACGCCGCGTACGCGGCCTGCCGCACCTCGCTGGGGGCGGCGACCGACGACTGCGTACCGATGAGCACCACCGCGCCGCCGTTCCGTTTGAGCGCGGGGAGGCAGGCCCGGGTCATCCGCAGCGTCCCGAACAGGTTGACGTCCACCACGCGCTGCCAGGACGCGAAGTCGGCGTCCTCCAGGCCGCCGAAGTGACTGTCCAGCGCGGCCACGTTGACGACGGCGTCGATCCGGCCGAAGCGGTCCAGGGCGAGCGCGGCGAGCGCCTCGCACTGGGCCTCGTCCGCGATGTCGGTGGCCCGGTGGGCGGTGCGCGTGCCGTCCGGGTCGACCTCCTTCGCGGTCTCGGCCAGCCGCTCCCCGGTGCGCGCCCCGAGGACCACCTGGGCGCCCTCGCGCAGACAGGCGGCGACGACGCGGTGGCCGAGGCCGGGGCCGACACCGGAGACGATGACCGTTCTGCCGCGCAGCATGGGGCCTCCTCGGGGCTGACGCCGCGTCAGGGTAGGCGTGCGGACCACGAAAGGCCATACCCGGCCCGCATCGTGTGCCGAGGGGGCGTGGATCGTGCCGCACCCCTCCACAGCTGACGTTGCGTCAGCTACACCTGATGGGCATGACGAGCGACGCGAGCGAAGACACCCGCGGCGAGTTGGAGGACACATGCGCTGCGCGGTATGGCGAACTGGCCTCCGTCGGCCCCTACGGGGTGCGCCCGGGGCACGCCCTGATCACGATGGTCGAGCCGCATCCCGGCCATGAGTACGCGTACAACCGCTGGTACGAGGACGACCACTTCATCGCGGGCGCGATGGCCATGCCCTGGATCTACGCCGGGCGCCGCTGGGTCGCCACCCGCGACCTCCAGCGTCTGCGCTACCCGGAGAAGTCGGCGGTCGCCCAGCCGGTCACCGCGGGCTGCTACCTCACCGTCTACTGGCTCACCGAGGACCGCTACGCGGAGCACATGCGGTGGACGGTCGGCATCAACAAGCGGCTGAACCGGGACGGCCGGGTCTTCCAGGAGCGCACCCACGTCCTGACGGCCTTCCACGACCGGGAGGCGACCGTCTACCGGGACGGGGCGGCCGGGCCGCGCGACCACCACGCCCTGGACCACCCCTACTCCGGGCTGGTCCTGGAGGTCGTCGAGAGCGAGAGCCCCGAGCGGCGCGGCGAGCTGCTCGAGTGGCTCCGGACCCGCCATCTGCCCCGCCGCCTGGCCGGCTCGCCCGCCGCGATGGTGACCGTCTTCCGCCCGACCCCGCTGCCGTCGGACCGGATGGCGTACGTCAAGCAGGTGGAGGGCGTCGACACCAGGCTGACCCTGCTCTGGTTCCTCCAGCGCGATCCACGGATGTGCTGGGACGAATACCTGACGGGTCTCGACACCGATGTGGAGCGGTCCGGACTGGGCCGGGTGGAATTCGTCGCGCCGTTCATTCCGACGATTCCCGGTACGGACCAATACGTCGCGGAGCTTCGATGAAAGCGACGGAAAGCGAAATGCGACGAGCCCTCTCGGCAGGGACGGCGGCCGGTCGAGAGGGCTCAGTGGCTGTGGTGCGAAACAGCGGTTCTACAGGGCCGGACCGCACGGTCGCGGCCGGTCGAACAGCGGGATCAGCCGAGGTCGAAGGCTCCGCCGTGGACATCGGCGACGAAGGCCGACCAGGAGGCGGGGGTGAAGCTGAGCGTCGGTCCGTGGGGGTCCTTGGAGTCGCGCACGGCGATCTCGTCGACGACCGGGGAGGCGACCTCTACGCACGCGCCGTTTCCTGCGGAGTACGAGGATTTCACCCAGGTACTGGTCTTTCCCTGCTGAATGGACACAATTGCTCCGATGCGTTTTGTTGACGAGATGCACCCCCGTTTGGAGGCGAAGCCGACGTTACTCGTCAACATCGTCAGGAAAGGTGGCCATTCACTCGACCGGGTGGCATATTCCATTGGCCCCTTCCGCGGCAGGGTACGGAGGTGTACGCTCCGCCCTCGCTCGCGACCGGCGTCGTCAGCCCTCCCCGTGCCGACGCGCGTGGTCCTGCGCCACCTCGGTGATGAACTGGCGGCTCTGGTCCACGTTCAGCGCCTGGGCCCGCAGATGCTCGTACATCATGCTGTAGCTCTGCACATCGGTGAGCTTCTCCAAGTAGAGGTCGCTCGTGACGCCCTCCAGATAGACGACGCTCGTATCCGACTCGTCCGAGAACTCCAGGATGGTGAACTGCCCGCTCATGCCCGGGTGCGAGCCCATGCCGAACGGCAGTGCCTGCACCGTCACATGCGGCTCGTGGCTCATGCGGACCAGGTACTCCAGCTGATCGCTCATGATCTTGTGGTTGCCCACCACGCGCCGCATCGCCGCCTCGTCCACCACGGCCCACAGCCGCAGCGGGGTCAGCGGATCGGTGATCCGCTCCTGCCGCCGCAGCCGCACCTGCACCCGCTGGGCGATCTGGTCCGGGGCGACCTCGGGCAGCGCCCCGCTGATGACCGCCTCCGCGTACTCCGGGGTCTGCAACAGCCCCGGCATCACCTGGGGTTCGTAGACCCGCAGGGACGCCGCGTCCGTCTCGAAGCCGATGTAGACGCTGTACGGGACGTCGCCGAAGGCGTTCCACCACCCCTGCTGGCGCGACTCCTTCGCCATTTGCATCAGGGAATCGACCAGGGCCTTGTCCTCGACCTTGTACGTACGGCAGAGATCGCGCACATCGCGCTGGCTGATGCTGCGACGGCCGTTCTCCAGTCGGCTGATCTTCGACTGGGAGACCATCAGCTCCTCCGCCACCTCCTCCGCCGTCATGCCCTTCTCCTGGCGGAGCCTGCGCAGTTCCTGGCCCAACCGGCGTCGCCGGACAGTGGGGCCGACGTTCGATGTCACGGGACGTGCACCTCCGGCTTCGTACTGCTGATACATGCTGTTCAGCAGCCTGCCACTACCGGACCCGGCCGCGCTGGGAAATGGCCCGACAAAGACCGTACAAAGGGTGGTCGAACACGCGCGCGGGGCGGCGGGACGGCCGGTCGTCCGGAACGGCCGTCCCACCACCCCGCGCTTCAGCGGCTCCCGAACCGGGTCGGTGGGGACTGCGGTGCGGTCGGTGGAGCGGAATGGTGCTCGCTGGTGCTGTATCGGTTCTGCGGGCTCTGGCGAGCCCGTTCGGTGCCCTGGAAAAGTGCCCTGTGGTGCGCTGTGGTGCCCTGTCGTGCGCGGTGGTGCTTCGAGGAGGTCCTCCGGACCCCGGAGCCGCTCACGCATGCTGTGCGGCGTCCTGAGGCGCCCTGGGGGCCTCCTGGTGGTGGGTCAGCGCGCTCCGACGCGGGCCATGCTCCCGCGGCGGGACGGCTGCGCCGGAACCCCGGCCGCGGGCTCCGCGGCGCGCGCTCCCGGCGGTCGGCCAGGCGCCGGTGCGCGCCGTGGCTGCGCCGCGACACCGTTCTGCACGTCCATCACGGCGTGCGCCACCAGACCGCCCATCGGGTCGTGCCTGATCAGATCCCGGAGCCTGGAGCGCGAGGAGCGCCCCTCGTTCCCGGGATACAAGTGCTTGCCGAGCCCGACCGCGTGGGCCAGGGCGGCGAGCGCGGCGGTCCGCGGGTCCGGCGGTACGCCGGTGCGGATCGCACTGTCCAGCCGGTTCCTGATCTCCCGGCTGATCGCCGTGTCCGTCGCCTGGTAGCGAGTCGTCGGCAGTACCCCGCACATCTGGCCCGCCACGGCATGCACCATGCCGCACCGCTCCAGGTGCGTGAGATACGTCTGGCGCAGCCCCAGCCGGGGCCCGCCGATCCAGTGGACAGCCCGAACCGGACTGCCGCGACGGCGCAGCAGTTCCAGTGCGGAGTCCAGAGTTGGATCTCCGGTCGGCCGTGGCAGCACCACGGCGATACGATCCCCGTCAGGGGCTATCCGTCCGGCCAAGGCCAGCTCTACTAGCTGTGCCCCGGCCAGACCGAGGTCGAGCGACTGCGGCTGCGCCGTGGTACCCGTGGTCGGGTCCAGGGCCAGCAGCAGAAGCTCCTCCGGAATTGTTCTGCGGCTCCTGCCCATCCATGCCTCCCCGCGTGGATGAATGACAGGGTGACCCCTGCCACATTGGTCTGTCGAGAGTGCCTGGGGGATTTGGGTGGGAACCGGTAGGTATGTCTTTCTCGTCTAGCGGGTGAGCGATCACCTTGAGGCGCTCTCCGGCGGCGGTGTTGCACGGCTGCGCGCCGGACACACAGGACACTGGATGATGGTTGTAATGCGGGACGCGGCGTCAGGAGACGCCCGGCGTCCCGTGTGACGTATCGAGGAGGCATCGGTGGCGGGCGAGTCCCCCGGCAAGTCGGATCAGCAGAAGTCGTCGGGGGAGACGGCTAGGGGAGCACGCGATCCGCGGCTCACGGCCTTCCGGGAACGGGAGGCCGACGGCGGGCATGCGTCGGTCGCCGTCGCCGAATCCGGCGCGGCCTCGGCGGAAGAGGAATCGGAACGTCCGGAAGCCGCCGGTGACCGCGATGCGTCTGATGTTCGCGAAAGCGAATCGGCGGAGCCGGAGGGTGCGGAGACGGAGTCGGGGCTGCCGGTCCGCCCCAAGGACGAGGCGCCCTCGCCGGAGGCGACGTCCGGCGGAGCCGGTGAGACGGACAAGCCGGAAGGAAGCGACGCCCGCCTGCGCGAGGCCGTCGCGGCCTGGGTCGCGACCGACGAACCGGACGCCGAGGCGGAGGCGGATTCGGATGCGGAGGCTGACGGCGACGCCGCCCCGGTCGACCAGCGGACGACGTCGCTCCGTACGACGGACGTGCCCGCCGACGCGGACGGCAAGGACGCCGAGGCCGACGACGACGCGGACGCCGACGACGCCGAGAAGGCCGCGTCCGGCGTGAAGGGTGACGCGGGGGCCGAGGGTGACGCTGCCTCGGACGACACGTCGTCCGACGGCGATGCCGCGTCCGGTGGCGAGGGTGCGGGTGCGTCTCGTACGGAGAAGGCTGCCGCCGACGCCGACGGTGATGAGGACCGCACCAAGGCCGCGTCCGACGCCGAGGCGACGTCGGACGTTGACCGCGACGGCGACGCCGCGTCCGGCGTGAAGGGTGACTCGGTCGCGTCCGGTGGCGAGGGCGCGGGTGCGTCCCGCACGGAGAAGGCTGCCGTCGACGTCGGGGACGAGGACGCCGAATCGGCCGCCGAGGGTGACGCTGCCTCGGACGACGCGTCGTCGGGCGGGCCGGTCGATCGGAAGACCGCGGTG
The DNA here is from genome assembly GCF_003721215.1 of Streptomyces botrytidirepellens. Lineage (NCBI taxonomy): Bacteria > Bacillati > Actinomycetota > Actinomycetes > Kitasatosporales > Streptomycetaceae > Streptomyces > Streptomyces botrytidirepellens. The sequence goes on along the minus strand of NZ_RIBZ01000332.1, from coordinate 41,483 downwards.
TTCCGCACGGCGGATGTGGTCGCCGACGCCGACGGCGATGAGGGCCGGGCTAAGGCTGCGTCGGACGCCGAGTCCGACGACGACGCCGACTCCGGCGGCAAGGGCGACGCGGGTGCGTCGGCCGCCGAGGGTGCGGGTGCGTCTCGTACGGAGAGGGCTGCCGTCGACGGCGAGGACGCCGACTCGGCCGCCCAGGGTGACGCGGGCGGCGAGGACGCCGACTCCGGCGCCAAGGGCGAGAGCGATGGCGACGCTGCCTCCGACGACACGTCGTCGGACGGGCCGGTCGATCGGAAGACCGCGGCGTTCCGTACGCCGAAGACGGACTCCGACGCCGAGGCGACCGCGGACGCCGACCGTGACGACGACGCCGCGTCCGGCGGCAAGCGCGGCTCGGGCGCGTCCGGTGACGACAAGCGCCCCGCCGGCGGCAAGGGCGGCTCGGGCGCGTCCGGTGACGACAAGCGCCCCGCCGGCGGCAAGGGCGACTCGGGCGCGTCCGGTGACGACAAGCGCCCCGCCGACGGCAAGGGCGGCTCGGGCGCGTCCGGCGACGGCAAGCGTGCCTCCGGTGGGCGGCGTCCGGCGTGGGCGGGGGCCGATGACGACGGCGACGAGGGCGGGGAGAAGGCCGCGTCCGGCGACGGCGACGACAAGCCGTCCGGCCGGTCCGTCGACCAGAAGACCGCCGTCTTCCGTGCGCCCAAGGTGGACGAGGACGGCAAGCCGATCGACCGGCCCACCGCCGCGTTCGGCGTGCTCCCCGAGAAGAAGACGGGCGTCGACCAGCCCACCACCGCGATCAAGGCGCTCCCGAGCGACGCGGACAAGAGCGGCAAGGGCACCAAGCGGTCCGAGGGCGAGAACGAGCGCACCAGCAAGTTCGTACCGCTGCGTTCCCCCGACGACCCCGCCCCCGCCCCCGCCTCCACGAAGGCGAAGGCACCCGAGAAGGCGAAGGCACCGGCGAAGCCGGACACCGCTCCGGCGAAGCCGGGCGAGCTGCCGGAGACCGAGCGCACCAAGCAGCAGCCGCTGCCGCCGCAGACGCCGGACGGGAAGCAGCCCGCGCCGCTGGATCTGCTGGCGGAGCTGACGAACAGGCCGCCGAAGCCCGAGACGCCGATCCGGACGGCGGTGCGGCGGGTCAAGATCTGGACGCCGCTGGTGCTGCTGCTCGTGGTGCTCGTGGCGATCGCCCAGGCGGTGCGGCCGCTGCCGGATCCCGAGCTGACGCTGACGGCTGACGAGTCGTACGCGTTCAAGGGCGACAAGCTGGCCATGCCGTGGTCCGGCGAGGGCCAGTCCGCGGCCGAGGTCGAGGGCGTGGGCAGCCTGGGCACGTCGGGGGCGCAGAAGCCGGTGCCGATCGCCAGTGTCACCAAGGTGATGACGGCCTACGTGGTGCTCAAGAACCATCCGCTGAAGGCCGGTGCGGAGGGCCCGCGCATCAAGATCGACGCGACGGCGGCCGAGGAGTCGGGGTCGGCCGACGAGTCGCGGGCGTCGGTCGAGGAGGGGCAGAAGTTCACCCAGCACCAGCTGCTCCAGCTGCTGCTGATCAACTCCAGCAACAACATCGCCCGCCTGCTGGCCCGCTGGGACGCGGGGTCGCTCGACGCGTTCACCAAGAAGATGAACGACGCGGCCAAGAGCCTGGGGATGAAGAACACCACGTACACGGACCCCAGCGGGCTGAAGGAGACGACCAAGTCCACCGCGGAAGACCAGCTCAAGCTGGCGAAGGCGGCGATGCAGTCCGAGGCGTTCCGCGAGGTCGTGGCGACGCCCAACACGCAGATCCCCGGTCTCGACGGCAAGATCTACAACAACAACAACCTGCTGGTGAAGCCCGGTGTGATCGGCATCAAGACCGGGTCGTCGACCCCGGCCGGCGGTGCGCTGATGTGGGGCGCGGTGCGGACGATCGACGGCAAGAAGCAGCGGATCCTCGGGGTGGTGCTCGAACAGCGCGCGCCCACCACGCTGGACGCCAGCCTCCAGCTGGCGCAGACGGAGAGCTACAAGCTGATCACCACCGTGCAGGACGCCCTCACGTCGGCAACCGTCATCAAGAAGGGCGATGTCGTCGGCCAGGTGGACGACGGTCTCGGCGGTACGACTCCGGTCGTGGCCACCAAGGACCTGAAGGCGGTCGGCTGGGCGGGGCTCAACGTCGACATCAAGATCGGTGACGGCGGCAAAACCATTCCGCACACGGCGAAGGCGGGCACCGTCGTCGGCGAGGTGACCGTGGGCAGCGGGCCCGGTCGGGTCAAGGCGCCGGTTGCGCTGCAAAACGACTTGTCCGAGCCGTCCTTCGGGGCGAAGCTGACCCGTATCTCCTGACCCGGACGGGCACCGGCACGGGGAGCCGCGCCGGTGCCCGCAGCCGCTGACGAACCGCCTCGCGTGCTAGCGTCGCAGGATGTCCCCGACCCTGACTCGCCCAGACCAAGGCGAACCGTGGGGAACCGGAACAGGGTTGAAGAGATGAACAGGGGCAGACCTCGGGGGAGACGGGGAGAGCCACAGTGACCACCGTGGATCCGACACGGGCCGATCAGAACGGGAGCTCGGAGGAGAGCACCGCGGCGCGAATACGCCTGCCCGCGCAGCGTCGGCTCGCCGAGCCGGACGAGCCCGCGCCGGAGGCGGCCCCCGGGGGTGAGGCGGCCGTTCGGGCGGGGGTGTTCCACCGCGCCTGGGGCGCCCTGCGCCGCCCGGTGCCCGCCGCGCTGGCCGCCGCCGCGGTGCTGCACCTGCTGTGGGTGGCGCTGCTCGCGAACAGCGGCGGCGACCTGGCCGCGCAGGACGCCTGGGCGGAGTTCGCGCTCCAACATCCCGACTCGGCGTACAACCTGGCCTGGTACGGCGGGATGCACCCGGTGTCGTACAGCGTCATCTCGCCGTATCTGATGGCGGTCCTCGGCGTGCGGTCGACCATGATCATCGCCGGGACGCTGTCCGCGGGGCTGCTCGCCCTGCTGCTGGTCCGCAGCCGCTCGGTGGCGCGGCCGATGCTGCCCGCCATGTACGGCACGTTCGCGCTGGTCTGCAACGCGACCTCGGGCCGGGTGACGTTCGGGCTCGGCGCGATGTTCGGCCTCGCCGCGGTGGCGGTCATCTTCGCGTGGCCGGTGCGATGGCGGTCCCGGCACTGGCACCACCGGACCGGCCGGTTCCTGCTGGCCGCGCTGCTGTCCGCGGTGGCGACCATGGCCAGCCCGGTGGCGGGCCTGTTCGTGGGGATCGTGGCGGCCGCGCTGTGGCTGACCAGGCGGCGCCCGGCGGCCTATGCGCTCGGCGTCACTCCGGTGCTGGTGGTCGCGCTGTCCGCGTGGCTGTTCCCGTTCTCCGGTGAGCAGCCGATGTCCATCGGCTCGGTCATCCTGCCGCTGACCGCAGGGCTGGCGGGCTGGCTGCTGTCCCCGCCCGAGTGGCGCACGGTGCGGGTCGGGGCGGCGCTGTACTCGCTGGGTGTGGTGCTCACCTGGCTGATCCCCTCCCAGATCGGCACCAACATCTCCCGGCTGGGCATGATCTTCGGCGGTGTGGTGGTGATCGCCGCGCTGACCGAGCCCCGCATCAAGCCCGCCCGCGACGAACTGCGCACCACGCGGGCCGGACGGCGGTGGCTCGCGCTCGTGCTGTCGCTCGCGACGATCACGGTGTGGCAGGTCGTCAAGACCGCCGACGACGTCATCCACACCACCCCCTCGGCGTCCTGGGCCCGTGAGCTGGCGCCGCTGGTGGACCGGCTGAAGCGGGTGGACGCCGACCGGGGCCGGGTCGAGGTGGTGCCGGTGCGCAGCCACCGCGAGTCCTCCGCGCTCGCCCCGTACGTCAACCTGGCGCGCGGCTGGAACCGGCAGCGGGACCTGGACCGCAACCCGATCTTCTACGGCGAGAACACCCTCACCCCGGCGACCTACCACGAGTGGCTCAAGCGCTGGGCGGTGCACTTCGTGGTGCTGCCCGCCGACAACCCGGACCAGGGGGCCGAGAAGGAGGCCCGGCTGCTGGAGGACACCAACCTGCCGTATCTGCGGCAGGTGTGGTCGGACGCCAACTGGAAGCTGTACGAGGTCGAGAACCCGACCCAGCTCGCCGACCCGCCGGCCACCGTGCAGCGGGCGGGCGCCGACCAGCTGGTGCTGAAGGTGCGGGAGCGCGGGCCGGTCCTGATCCGCATCCCGTACTCGCCGTGGCTGGGCCTGGTCGACTCCGAGGGGCGCAGTGTCCACGCACCGAAGGCCGACCCGCACGAGGAGCTGCCGGTCAACCGCCAGGGCTGTCTGACCAAGCAGGTCGAGGGCGCCGTGGAGGGCCAGCCGGAGGACGAGTGGACCGTGCTGCACGCCCCGCGCGCCGGTACGTACCGGATAGCGGGCAAGTACCAGCTGCCGCGCGGCACGCCCTGCCCGAAGGAGATGGCCCCGTAGGCCCTGTCCGGCGCGTCATCCGCAGACGGTCGACAGCCAGGGCCGTCCGCGCTGCTCGTGCAGGTCGGTACGGACCTTCTCCAGGCTGGTCAGCAGCGCGTCCGGCCCCTCGGCGACATCGCTGAGGTAGGCCAGGGCGGCGCGCTGGAAGGCCAGCCGCATCCGGGTCGGCATGGCGTCGGAGGCGTCCAGGCACAGCGAGCGGGACTTCTTGAGCGTCTCGGCGATCTCCTTGCCCACGTCGTCGGACTGCGCGGAGAGGGGGACGTCGCCGTTCGCGAAGAACGGGCGGGTGCGGCCGGACGGGGTCTCCTCCGCCCAGGCCGTCTGGGCCTTCGCCGAGGTGAGGTACGCCAGGAGGCGGCGCGACTGCGGGGTTTCGTGGAACATCGCGGCGAAGTCCGCGGACACCTCCCGGGCGGTGGAGGTCCGGTCGGCGCCGGGGATCAGCCCGGTGGAGAAGGCGAAGGAGGCGTGGGCGCGGTCCTCCGTCGGGTAGCCGCCGCGGATGAACGAGCCCTGGTGCTCCAGCGCGCACGGCGGCCGCGCGGCGAACAGCTTCCTGCCCGCGTCCCGGAAGTCCGTGACCAGCGCCGTGGCAGCCGCGCCCTTTCCGAACAGGGAGCCCCAGGTTCGCCACGCCCGTCCGATCCGGGGGTCCGTCCAGGCCAGGCCGCCGGTCGCCCACGCCTCGTAGACGGCCTTGCCCTGCTGCTGGAGCAGGATGTCCTCGATCCAGTCGGTGCCCGGCCAGCCGGAGGTCGCGTCGCCGCCCATCCCGGCGCACCACTGGCCGTCCCGGGCGGCGAGGGCGGGCAGTTCGGATGGTTTGTGGCGCTTCGCGTCGTACCAGGCGATGCTCTTCAGGTCGGCCTTGACCGCGATGCCGTACACCGTGCCGTCCCCGCGCGGCGCGGGCTTCCACAGCGGGCCGTAGGCGGCGAGCGTGTCCGTGGGGAGCACCTTCTCCAGCGGGACCAGGGGCGCGTCCGCGTAGGCGGCGAGTTCGCCCGGGCTGGGCAGCACGGCGATGTCGGGCGGGGTGCCCGCCTTCACCTCCGAGGACAGCACCTCGCGCAGCGCGGTGGTGCCCTGGTAGTCGACCCGGATCCCGGTCTCGTCGGTGAACAACTGGAGCAGGTCGCGGAAGGCCGCGCCCTCGTCACCGGTCCAGGTGGCCAGCACGCTGACACTGCCGCGCGACTGGCGGCCGCCGGTGTCGCCCGCGCCGACGGCGGACAGCACCACCAGCCACAGCCCGAGGACGGCCGCGGTCACGTTGAGGGAGCGTGTCCGGGCGCTCATCGCGGCTGGAACCTGTACTCGTCGATGCGCGGCTGGAGTCCGACCAGGATCAGCGCCGCGAGCACCGCACCGCCGAGCGGGATCCAGCCGACGGCCCCGGCCCGCCAGCGGGTGTCCCGCAGGGTGTCCGCCACCTTGTCGGCGGTCTCGCCGCCGTTGGAGCCGATGTCGTCGCCGTTCAGGACGCGCCCCGCCGTGCCCAGCCGCTCCTGGGTCTCGTACGTGAACGAGGCCAGCGGCAGCACCGCGACCAGCAGCGCGGTCGCCGCGGCCAGCCATGGGTTGACCAGGCGCCGGAAGCGGCGCCGCAGAGAGCGCTGGGTGTGCCACAGCAGCACCGCGAGGGTGCCGAACAGGGCGGGCACCAGCAACCACCAGGCGAACGCCAGCAGCCAGCCGAACGAGGTCTGCGCCCGCAGTACCTGCCGCTGCCCTTCCTGCACGGTGCTCAGCCGGGCCAGGATGCCGTCGTGGTCCCGGGCGAGCATGGTCCTGGCGTAACTCAGATAGGCGTTGCGCAGGGCGTGGTTGCCGCGGTTCACGTACGCCTGCTCGATGATGTCGCTGTACGAGGAGACCAGCCCGGCGATGGTGAGCAGCGACTGCCGGGCCGCCTTGCCGCCGGTGGTGCTCTTGACGGCCTGGGCCAGGCTCTGGTTGGCCGTGGACAGTTCGTTGCGGTAGTCCTCGCCGAGCCCCTCGACGTCCGTGGTGTGGCCCTTGAGGCTGTCCTCGGCCTTGGCGTCGGCGGCTTCGAGGGCGTCGTGCGCGGCGGCCACCTGGAGGATCGCGGGGGTCGACCGCTCGCTGACCGCCGTGGTGTTGCGGCTGACGCCGTAGTACGCGGCGAACAGCGCGGTCACCGCCGCCGCCGCGAGGACGAGCAGCGCGGTCAGCCGCCGGACCAGATACGCACGGGTCCCGCCCTCTCTTCCCCGCTCAGTCCCGGCGCGCTCTGACGCGCGGGCTTCCTTCGTCGCTGCGCGGCTCCTCAGTCCAGCCCGCGCGGCGCGCCGTGCCCCGCTCATAAGACACCCTCCGGGCGCAGCGGGGTGTCGCACTTCTGGCAGTACGCGGCGGCGGCGGGCGCGGTGCGGCGGCAGGACGGGCAGAGCCGGTCCGGGCCGGTGGGGGCCGCCACCGGGGCGGTGCCGGGGAGGCCGGTGAAGCGGACGCTCTCCTCGGTCACGATCATCGCCGAGTTGAGGTCCAGCGGCCGGATGGGTTCCCGGATCCGCACCTCGCCGGTGGCGGCGTCGACGATGTGGACCAGTCCGCGCAGCCGCTCCAGCATCTTGGCGCTGCCCAGCCCGTGCGCGAGCCGGACAGCCTGCCCCCACTGCCGCCGGGCCTCCTCGCGGTCGCCCGCCTCGTACGCGTCGCAGCCCGCGGTGATGGCGTGGCCGAGGGAGGCATCGGCCCCGTAGTGCGCCAGCCGGGGGTCGACGCGGGAGGACAGCAGCACGTCGTCGGTCCACTGGACGAGCACTGACTGGGTGGGCGGCGCGGCGGGCAGCGGAAGGTCCGTATCGCCGTCCGGAGCGAGGTCGACGGCGGCCAGTTCGACGTCCTCGCCCATCGGGTCGCCGTCGGGGTCGGCGAGGACGCACAGGTGGAACTCGCGGGACTCGTCGCCCCACGCGTCGGTGCGGAACTCCCAGGTGCGCGCGTCGGGCCGGGTGCCCTCGCCGGTGAGGTCGGCCCGGGTGGGGTGCACCTGCTTGACGAAGCCGATCCGGCCGCCCGCCCGGGTGCGGATCCGGATCCGCACCCCGGACAGGGCCTTGGCCATGGAGGCGCGCGTCATCTCCTCGAACTCGGCGGCCAGCGCGGAGTCGTCCAGCACCGCGTCGGCGCGGCCGTGCAGCCTGCGCACGATCTCCTTCAGCTCGGTGGCGTCCCAGCCGTCGCCGATGCCGCGCGCGTCGCAGGTGAAGTGCGGGGCGCAGGCGTCCAGCACCTTGTCCAGGTACCCGGCCGCGTCGTGCTCGTTGCGGCCGTCGGTGAGGAGCAGGGTGTGCCGGATCGCGGCGGGACGGCTGAGGTGCAGCCGCCGGGCGAGGTCCAGCCAGGCGCCGATGGCCGTGCCCCCGATGGCGGGCAGCCGGGCCGCGACGCGGGCGGCGGCGGCCCGGGTGTCGGGGCCCGCGACGGCCATGCCGCCCGCGAACGGATAGACGACCTGGGCCTGTTCGGTGCCCTCGATGATCGCGAAGTGGGTGCCGTCGCGCAGGACGCCGACGGCGGTCGCGGTCGCCCGGCGGGCCGCCGCGATCTTCGTCGGGGGCCAGCTCATCGACCCGGAGCAGTCGATGACGATGACCTCGGATGCGGCGGTACGGGCCGCGGCGGGGCCGAGTCCCCGGGCCTCGACGCTGAGGACGGCGTGCATCTCGGCGCGGCCCGCGGCGGCCGGGAGGTACTTGTTCTGGTGCACGCGCAGCGTGATGGCGGGCTCGTCGTCCTCGTGGTCCCCGTACGGCCCCGGATGGTCCTGGCTCATGCGCTCCCCCTGTCCCCCTGTCAGACGCCCGTCATGGGCCGGACGGCGTTGGCGCGGTCCACCAGCACCCCCAGCGCCTCCGGGCTGTCCGCCTGCCGGGCCAGCCGGCGCAGCACCGCTTCGAGCCGCGACCGCACCGACAGCTCGTCGTCCCCCTCGCCGAACAGCAGCCCGGCGCCCGCCGGGTCGCCCGCCGCTCCCTGCCGCAGCGTCCGGTCGAGCGCGGCCTCCAGCACCTCCGCGGTGAGCCGGTCCCGGGCCTGCCCCTGGGCGCGCCCGTCGTCCAGGTACAGCCGCGGCAGCCGGGTCAGCACCTCCACCAGGTCCTCGCCGGTGGCCTGGTCGTGCGGGTGCTCGCCGAGCCGCCCCGCGAGCACCCGTACGGTCGCGATGCGGGCGGCGTCGTAGTGCCGCGACACCTTCGGCACCCCGTCGAGGACGGTCGCCGCCCCGCCCCGGTCCCCGGCGGCCAGCCGCAGCCGGGCCAGGCCGAAGGCGGCGCTGCCCTGGGAGCGGTTGCGCTCCCACACCGCCTCGTAGAACCGTTTGGCGGCGTCGTGGTCGCCCAGGTGCTCGGCGCAGTAGCCCAGCGCCAGCTTGGGCGCGTACTCGCCGGGCAGCGCGCTGTACACCTCGTCGAACGCGCGCCGCGCCTCGGCCACCGCGCCGCCCGCGAGCCGCAGCAGGGCGCGGTGCCAGGCGGGCCGCCAGTCGTACGCGGCGCCACTGCCGATGATCTCCTCGGCGGCCGTCAGCTCGGCGTCCGCGCGGTCCCGCATCCCCAGGTCCAGATAGGCGCGGCAGGTACGGAAGCGGATCTCGGCCGAGGGGTACGGGAACGCGCCCAGCTGCTCGATCAGCCGCCGCGGGCCGCTGTCGGTCGGGGTGTTGAGCAGGGCGGCGCCCGGGTCCGCCGCGTCCGGGAACGGCACCGGCAGCCCCGGCGGCACCTGCTCCGGGGACGGCAGCCCGTGCGCGAGGGCGCGGCGCGGGTCGCCGTCCAGCCAGTGTTCGAGCCCCGGGATCCGGCCGAGCCCCGCGTCCAGCAGCGCGGCGGTCGGGGCGAACAGCGTGGACGGCTCGGGCTGTTCCTCCCGCAGCCGCAGCGCGTGGATCTCCCGCAGCACGCCCCACAGCTGCTCGGACATCTCGCCCGCCGACCCGAACCGCCGCCGCGGATCGCGGGCCGTGGCGCGGGCCAGCACCCGCCGGTACGACTCGGCGCCCAGCCCCGGCGGCGCCTGGGCGGGCCGCCCGGCCTTGTCGGACAGCGACCGCAGGGTCGCGCCGACGCCGTACAGGTCATGGCGCTCGGTGAGCGGGCCGCCCCGCAGCGACTCGGGGGAGGCGAACCCCTGGGTGACGACGGGCGGATCGCCGCCCTGCCGCCCCAGCCGCCGGACCGCGCCCAGGTCGATCACCTTGATCCGGCTCTCGTAGTGCATCACGTTGCTCGGCTTGAGGTCGCAGTACAGCAGCCGCTCCCCGTGCAGATAGCCGACTGCGCGCAGCACCAGACAGCCGTACGCCAGGATGTGCTCGTACAGCCGGGGCCCGTCGTACGGCGGCATGGCGTCCGCGATGCAGTCCCGTATCTGGGCGAGCGTCATGCCGCCGACGAACTCCATCACGATGTAGCCGGTGAGCCGGTCGCTGCCGGGTTCGGGCTGGGTGACGTAGTTGATGATGCGGACGATGCCGGGGTGGTCGAGCATCGTCAGATAGCGGCGCTCCTCGACCGCCGCCCGCAGCGCCGCCTCGTCCTCGTTGTTGATCAGGCCCTTGATGGCGACGGGCTGCCGGTCGAGCTGGGTGTCCTCGGCGAGATAGACCCAGCCGAGCCCGCCGTACGCGACGCAGCCGATCACCTTGTACTGGTCGCCCAGCAGGTCCCCGGGGCGCAGCCGCGGGGTGAAGTCGAACGGATGGCGGCAGCGGGGACAGAACCCCGCCGACAGGGCGGGCTCCCCGTTGTAGGGCGCGCCCACGGTCTCCTCGCAGCCGGGGCGGCCGCAGATCTGGCCGCGGGACGGGGGCCGCGGATCGTCGAGCACGAGGTCGGTGAGGGAGGGCAGTTCGACGTGCGGCAGATCCAACAGCCCGTCCCCGGCGGGCCCGAGGCTGAACTTGCGCGCCGCGTCCCGGCGCCGCGCGCGATCGGTGGCCGTGGTCGCACCGGATCGCACGCCCCCGGTGGGGGCACCGGGGTCCGTTCCGGGGGCGGCGGGGCCGGGGGCCGTGCCCGAAGGTGTCGGGGCAGGTCTGCGGCCGCATTCGGTGCAGAAGCCGCGGGGGTTGATCCGGCCGGTGCCGCCGCCGGGGCAGTCCGCGCGGGTGCATGCCGCGGTCGGTGGCGTCATGGCGCGTCCCCCTCCGGGAGCAGGTGCACGGCCCGTACGAAGCGGTCGACGGCACGCCGCGCGGCGGCCACGTCGCAGGGCACCGCGGTCAGTTCGTGGTGGGCGGCGCGCTGGAGCGGGAACAGCTCCCGGCGCTCCGACGCGGCCTTCGCCCCGAGCAGCGCCGCGTACGCGTTCAGCAGGCCCGTCAGCTCCTTGATCTCGTCGCGCTGGGTGTCGGCCGTGCGCATCGCCGTTTCGAGCCGCTTCCGCACCGCCCCTACCGCGTGCTCGAACGCGGCGAGCTTGGCGACGATGTGATGGGTATGCCGTTCGGGATCGTGGTGCAGCCGGGTCAGGTTGATGCGCAGCGCCGGGGCCTCCGCCGGGTCCGATGCGGCGCGCGCCCCGGCGGCGGTGGCCTCTTGTTCCAGGCCGGTGGCCTCCGCGACCCGGTCGGCCAGCTCCTCCAGCCAGGCGTCGATCCGCTCCGGGTCGGGGCGGAACAGCCCCTCGGCCAGCCGCAGTCCGGGCGCGTGCGGATCGCGGAAGACCAGCATCAGCCGGGCGCCCCGGTCGGCGAGGAGCTTCATGAAGCGCAGCAGCGCCTCCGGTTCGCTCGCCCGGTCAAGACCGACGGCCACGACGGTCAGCGGGACGTCGTTGGCCCGGATCCGGCTGAGGGGGGAGGTGTCGCCGGGCGAGCGCAGGTCCAGCCGGTCGGCGACCCGGCGGGCCACCTCGGTGTCGGTGCGACCGGTGACGTCGATGGCCAGGTCGACGCTGCCCAGCGGCGGCACGGTGCCGTGCGGCGCGGCGGACACCGCCTCGTCGTCGCCGCCGGACAGCTCGCGGTCGGCGAGGGTCACGGCGCGGCTGAGCGCCTCGTAGCGGCCGCTGTCGTCGTGCGCGATGACGACGGTCTCCACGTCCGCGACACCCGGGCGCCGCCCGGTCAGGGACTCGCGGCGCAGCCACAGGGCGAGCCGCTGGGCGAACGGGATGTCCTGGACGCCGCCGGTCAGCCGGGAGACGAGCCGTGCGTCGACGACCCGGTCGCCGCCCACGAAGCGGTGGACGAGCGGGAGGTGCTGAAGGATCGTTTCGATGTGGATCATGTTCGACCGCTGTCGGCGCTCGTCGGCGGGGATGTCCAGGGCGTCGTCGTAGCGGTTGACGATCATCCCGATGACGTGGCCGGTCTTCACGTCCTCCACCCCGGCGCCGCTGCATCCCCGGCGCACCACGTCCCCGGGGGAGTCCGGGATCAGCTCCAGCCACTCCGCGCGCGGGCCGACGGTCCCGGCGATCTTGGCGTAGAACCAGGTGCCGTTGTCGTTGTGGCGCGGGAAGCCCAGGTTCCGGACCTGCCCCAGCGGCTCCGGCGACAGCCGGTACAGGGGCGCGGCGTGCTCGGCGGGCTGCGGGCGGTCCAGCGTCAGCAGCGCGATGTCACCGCATCCGTCGGCGCGCCGGGGCACCCAGCAGCCCGCGGCGACGCGCGCGGTCACGGGGGCGGCATCGGGCACCTGCACCAGGTCGACCAGGACCTGTGACGCGGGCACCGGGTGCCCGTCGTCCGGGATGACATGGGCGCACGTCAGCACGGTGTCGCCGCCCAGAAGGATTCCGGCGCCCAGGATCTCCCCGGTCATGCCGCGGATGCGTACCCGCCAAAACCCCCCGGCGGTGGACTCATTGACGGGAATCCCCCTGTCCGCCCCCATGCGGCAAGAGGATACGCCCGCCGGGTGCGGAAGTGACCCCTTCGTCCGATGAGTCACGGGAAAGGGTGAGCGGCCGGCGAAGGGCCCGACCGCGCGCCCCCCGCGCGGTCCCCGCGGGCCGGGCGCAGGGGCCGCGGGGACCTGCGGCGGTCGCACGCCCCGCCATACGAGTGATGCGGCGTCACACTTCTTGTGGACGGACTCATTCCGATGGATTACTGAAAACGTGCGGTACGGCCTCCGCCGGGATTCCCGACGAACCAGGCCCCCGCACCCTCGCCGGTCCCGGGCGCCAGGCGTACCGAGCGAGGGGGCCGGGCGGGCGTCCCCAACGACCCGGCCGGCGCACATCGCATTCTCCTGCGAGCGCGAGCGGGTCCGACCCGCCCGGCCCGTCCCTCCCGTCCCTTTCCCTTTCCGTCCGCTGAGCCGCCTTCGGGATTCCGGGCCCGCTCAGTCTTCAGCAGGGAGAAATCGCCATGCCCATCTCTCCGAACCAGGGGTCGACCGGCGGCGGCACCACGGTCACGATCACCGGTACGAACCTGGCCAACGCCTCGGCCGTGAAGTTCGGCAGCAAGAACGCCACCATCACGGCCAACACACCCACCTCTGTCACCGTGATCTCGCCCTCCGGCACCGGTGCGGTCCCGGTGACCGTGACCACGCCGGGCGGCACCAGCAACCCGCTGACGTTCTTCTACGTCGGCGCGCCCTTCAAGGCCGGCCTGAGCGCCTCGTCCGGGCCGCTCGCGGGCGGCAACACCGTCACGCTCACCGGTACCGGTCTGTCGACCGCCACCGGCGTGAGTTTCGGCGCCAACACCGCCACGCCCACCATCGTCTCCGACAGCGTCATCACGGTCGCCGTGCCCGCGGGCACCGCGGCCGGGTCCGTCGGGGTCACGGTCACCACCGCGGGCGGCAGCAACAACGGCCTCTCCTACACCTATGTGGACGTGCCGACCGTCACCACCTTCGCCCCCACCTCGGGCCCGGCCTCCGGCGGCACCGCGGTGACCATCAACGGCACCAACCTGGACACCACGCAGTCCGTCACCTTCGGTGGCATCGCGGCGCCGTTCAGCGTCGTCAACGCCACCACCGTGTCCGCGGTCTCGCCGCCCACGGCGGACGGACAGCCCGGCCCCGCCGACATCACCGTCACCAACCCGGCGGGCAGCGCGACCGCCGCGACGCCGTTCCAGTACCTCGCGTCGCCCGGTATCTGATCACCCCTGGGACGTTCTGCCGGAAGGAGCAGCACCTTGAGCACCCCTCAGGCCGCAGGCCCGGAGACAGTTTCCATGGCAACCGCCGCGCCCGCGGTCACGGCGGCGTCCCCTCCGGTGATCAGTTCCGTCAGTCCCGCCTCCGGATCACCCGGGGGCGGGACCGTCGTGACCATCACCGGGACCAACTTCAACCAGGCGACGGCGGTCCGGTTCGGCACCACCCTCGCCCCGGCCTTCACGGTCGTGTCCGCCAACCAGATCACCGCCACCGCCCCGGCGGGCTCCGGCACCGTCCTGATCACGGTGACCACGCCGGGCGGCACGAGCAACGGCGTCGCCTTCGGCTACACCTCCGCGCCCGTCCCCGTGCTGAGCGGGGTCTCGCCCGCGCAGGGCCCGGCCGCCGGGGGCACCACCGTGACGCTGACCGGCAGCGGTCTCGGCGGGGCCACGGCGGTGCGCTTCGGTTCCGTGAACGCGTCGTCGTTCACCGTGGTGTCGCCGTCGCAGATCACGGCGGTGGCGCCGCCCGGGAGCGCCGGTCCGGTGCAGATCACGGTGACCGGCCCGGGCGGTACGAGCAACGGCATCACCTATACGTACGTGGCCGGTCCGGTGCTGAGCGGCGTCTCGCCGAACCAGGGCCCGGCCGCCGGAGGCACCTCGGTGACACTGACCGGCAGCGGTTTCACCGGCGCCACGGCGGTGCGCTTCGGTTCCGTGAACGCGTCGTCGTTCACGGTGGTGTCGTCGACGCAGATCACGGCGGTGGCGCCGCCGGGGAGCGCCGGTCCGGTGCAGGTGACGGTGACCGGTCCTGGCGGTACGAGCAACGGCGTGACCTACACCTACGCGGCGGGCCCGGTGCTGAGCGGCGTCTCGCCCGGTCAGGGCCCGGTGAGCGGCGGCAACACGGTGACGCTGACGGGCAGCGGGTTCACCGGCGCCACCGCCGTGCAGTTCGGCTCGACGCCCGCGGTGTCGTTCACCGTGGGGTCGGCCACGCAGATCACCGCGGTGGCGCCGACAGGGGCCGCCGGTCCGGTGCAGGTGACGGTGACCGGCCCGGGCGGTACGAGCAACGGCGTCACGTACTTCTACGTCGGCCTCCCCACCCTCAGCGCCGTCAGCCCCAACCAGGGCCCGGCCTCCGGCGGCACGCCCGTCACCCTCACGGGGACGAACCTGCTCGGCGCGACGGCCGTCAAGTTCGGCACCGTCGACGCCACGTCCTTCACGGTCGTCTCCGCCATCCAGATCAACGCGGTGGCGCCGCCGGGAAGCGCCGGAACGGTGCAGGTCACGGTGATCACGCCGGGCGGCACCAGCAACGGCGTTCCCTACACCTACGCTGCCGTTCCCGTCCTCACCAGCGCGGTCCCCGGCCAGGGCCCGCTGGGCGGCGGCAACACGGTCACCCTGTTCGGCACCGGCCTGACCACGACGAGCGCGGTCCATTTCGGCTCCACGCCCGCCGCGTTCACGGTCGTGTCGGACACCTGGGTGACGGCGACCGCCCCGGCTGGGTCGGCCGGGGCGGTCAACGTCACCGTGACGACGCAAGGCGGTACGAGCAACGCCGTGTCCTACACCCGCGTCGCCGGGCCCGGCATCTAGAGCCCCAGGGGGAGTGGCCGGTCGCCGGACGGGCGGGACAGCCACACCCCCTCGCCCCGCGACAGCCCCGGCAGCGCGTGCTCGAACGCGTGCACCGACCGCACCGGAATCTCCCCCGTGAGCAGCCACCCCGCCGCACCGCCCGCGCTCTCCGCGATGTCCGCCCCGACCGCGGCGAGCCGGGCGGTGACGGGTGCGAGCACCTCGGACGGAACCTCCAGCTCGAAGGCGTGATACGGCTCGTACACCCGCCACCCCGCCCGCTCCAGGGCTTCTCCCAGCACCCCCGGGGTGACGCCCCGGAAATCGGCGGCGGTGCTGACCGGGGCGGCGAAGCCCGAACGGATCAGGGTGACCCGGCAGTCCGTGACCGCGCGCCCGCGCGGGCCCTGGCGCAGCGTGTCGTGCACGGTCTGCTCGATCGCGGTGTGGAACGCCCGCGGCAGGGCACCCAGTTCGGTCTCGTAGCCGAACCCCACCCCGGACCCGGTCGCGGCGGGCTCGACGCGCAGCCCGACCGTCGCCCACGGCCCCGTATGGCCGCGCCGGGCCATCTCGTAGCACGCCTCGCCGACCCCCGCGGGCCGCTCCACCAGGACCGGGCGGCTCGGCTCGAAGTCGGCCTCGATGCCGTAGTCCTGGGCGAGCGTCGCCGCGATGATCTGCTTCTGGACCTCGCCGTACAGCAGCACCGACGTGGCGCCGCCGGGCATCGCCCGGGCGTGGATCAGCGGATCCTGGTCGGCGAGGGCGAGCAGCGCGGTGTGCAGCCGGGCGGCGGCCGCGGGGCCGGGCTCGCGGGCGTGGACGAGGGTGTGGAGTGTGGGCGCGGCGAAGTGCGCCTCCTTGTGTTCGTCGTGGAATTCCCCGAGTTGGTCGCCGACGCGGACCTCGGGCAGCCCCTTGATCCGCGCGATCTCCCCGGCGGTCAGCGCCCGCGCCCCGGCCCGGCCCACCACCTCCAGCGCGGTGATCTGCCCGCTGTGCCGGGCGCCGGGGCCGTGCCGGTCGCCGGGCCGGTGCAGGGTGAGGTGCTGCCGTACGGTCAGCTCGCCGGAGAACAGCCGCAGATACGCGGTCTTCGTGGCGGATCCCGCCGCCCGCTCGACCGCGAAGACGGTGCCCCGGGGTGCGGCGCCGCCGTCCCCGGCCCGGGTGGGCGGGACGAGCCGTACGACGCCGTCGACCAGGGCCGCGACGCCCTCCCCGCTCAGCGCCGAACCGAAGTACACCGGGTGCGCCCGCCCCTCCGCCGTCCCCGCGGCCAGCGCCTCGCGCACCTCGGCGGGGGAGGGGAGCGGGCCGTCCACGAGCCGGGCGAGGAGCGCGTCGTCGGTCTCGGCCAGCGCCTCGGCGATCTCGGTGCGCACGTCGACGTCGTCCAGCGACCGCGGCAGGGCGCGCGCGGCCCGCGTGCCCAGGTCCCGTACGGCCGTCATGCACGCGATGTGCGGCGCCAGCAGCCGCCGGATGTCGGCCAGCAGCTCCGTGTGCCGGGCACCGGCCCGGTCGATCTTGTTGACGAAGAGCAGCACGGGCAGCCGCAGCCGCCGCAGCGTCTTCATCAGCACCCGGGTCTGGGCCTGGACGCCCTCCACGGCGGACAGCACGAGCACGGCCCCGTCCAGCACGCCGAGCGCCCGCTCGACCTCGGCGATGAAGTCGGAGTGGCCGGGGGTGTCGATCAGATTGACCTGGGTGTTGACGGCGCGGAAGGAGGCGACGGCCGACCGCACGGTGATGCCGCGCTCCCGCTCGATGGCGCCCGTATCGGTCTGGGTGTCCCCGGCGTCGACGCTGCCGAGGCGGTCGATGACGCCCGCGTCGAACAGCAGCCGCTCGGTGAGGCTGGTCTTACCGGCGTCGACATGGGCGAGTACGCCGATGTTGATGGTGTGGTGCATGCGTGGTGATGTCCTCGAAGACGGTCGTCCGGTGGGGGCGCTGAGTCGTTCCGAGGAATCGGCGCATCGCATGCTCCTGTGCTGTCGGCGGAATGTCGCGGACATCCTGAGCGCGGCGGCGGGGCGATGGCAACCGATTTACGCCCCGTCAGCCCTGTCCTCGTCCCCCGCTCGTCCCCCGCTCGTCCCCGTCTCCGGCACCGTCGGCAGAACGGCCAGAAAGCGCTGTCATATCTCTCGACAACTCCCCCTCCGCACCCGACGCTTCACACCACGGGGGCCCAAGCGGCAGAAGGGACACATGGTGCGACGAAGAACGCTCCTCACCGCAGCAAGCGCAACCCTGCTCGGCACCGCACTCTCCACCGGCACGGCCCACGCCGACGAAGTCGTCAGCGTCGACCCGGGCACCGACCACGGGGGCTGGGAGGGCTGGGGCACCTCGCTCGCCTGGTGGGCCAACCTCTTCGGGCAGCGGGACGACTTCGCCGACCTCTTCTTCACCACCCGTAACACCACGTACGCCGGTACGACCCTCCCCGGCCTCGGCCTGAACATCGCCCGCTACAACCTCGGCGGCTGCGCCTGGACCAGCGTGAACGGCCAGTCCATGGCCGTCTCGCCCAACATCCCCCGGTTCAAGCAGATCGAGGGCTACTGGCACGACTGGTCGAGTGAGGACCCGGCGTCCGCCGCCTGGCGCTGGACCTCCGACGCGACCCAGCGCGCGGCGCTGACCAAGGCCGTCCAGCGCGGCGCCGTCACCGAGCTGTTCTCCAACGCGCCCATGTGGTGGATGTGCCTCAACCACAACCCCTCCGGCGCCGCGGACGGCGGCAACAACCTCCAGTCCTGGAACTACCGGCAGTTCGCCGTCTACCTCGCCACCACCGCCCGCTACGCCCAGGACCACTGGGGCGTCCGCTTCGCCACCGTCGAGCCGTTCAACGAACCCTCCTCCACCTGGTGGAAGGCGGACGGCACCCAGGAGGGCTGCCACATCGACGCGGCGGTGCAGCGCACCGTCCTCGGCCACCTCCGCACCGAGCTGAACAGCCGCGGCCTCACCGCCGCCCGCATCTCGGCCTCGGACGAGACCAGCTACGACCTGGCCCGCACCACCTGGGGCTCCTTCGACACCGCGACCCGCGCCCTCGTCGACCAGGTCAACGTGCACGGCTACCAGGGCTCGGGCGGCCGCCGCGACCTGCTGTACGCGGACGTGCGCGCCGCGGGCAAGAAGCTGTGGAACTCCGAGACCGGCGACAAGGACGCCACCGGCCTCACCGTCGCCACCAACCTCTGCCTGGACTTCAACTGGCTGCACCCGACCGCCTGGTGCTACTGGCAGGTCATGGACCCCAGCGCGGGCTGGGCGCTCATCCACTACGACCCGAACACCGCGCAGCCCGGCGCCGTCCAGACCAAGTACTACGTCCTCGCCCAGTTCACCCGGCACATCCGCCCCGGCATGCGCATCCTGGCCACCGGCTCGGACCACGCGGTGGCGGCGTACGACCCGGCCGCCCGCCGCCTGGTGCTCGTCGCCGTCAACCCCGGCGCCGCGCAGACCATGACCTTCGACCTGTCACGGTTCGGCCAGGTCACCGGCGGTACGGGCGGCCTCGTGCCGCGCTGGTCGACCCGGACGGCGGGCGGCGGCGACCTGTACACCGCGCGCCGGGACACGGTGCTGGACGGCAAGCGGCTGAGCGTGCCGTTCGCCGCGCAGTCGGTGCAGACGTTCCAGATCGACGGGGTGACGGAGTAGCCCTGGCGGCTCCCACTGCCCATCAGGGCCGCAAGTCTGCCCCTGCGCCTCTGGGAAGGCGGCCACCTTCCCTGCGAGCGTGAGGCGGTTGGATCGCCTTGACCGCCGGAGGAAGACACATGGGACTGGCCCGTGACGAGAACAGCACGACGAGGGAAGGGCGGGCACCCCGGCGGCCACGCGCGACCCCCTCCTTCGCCGGAACGGCCGTGCAGCGGATGCTCGCCCAGCAGAGCCAGGCCGGGAACCAGGCAGTGGTCGAAATGCTGCGGCGGGCCGGGCACCCGGGAGCGCAGGACCGGCATCAGCACGGTGCCGGATGCGGGCACCACGCGCCGGAACCTCCGGTTCAGCGTTCCCCGGGCGGCGCCACCGTCGCGCGCGCCGAGGAGGAGGACGGGCACGTCCACGACGGGGTGCGGGACACCAGCCCGGAAGGGCAGAGCGCCCTGGTGGCCGCCGCCATGAACTCGTCGAGCGAATCGCTGCCCTCGTCGGTCGTGGCGAAGGCCGGGGCGTTCTATCAGAACGACAGGCTCTCCTCCACCCGCGTCCACCGCGACGCGGTGGCCCAGCGTGCCACGGCGGCGATGGGCGCCCACGCCATGACCATCGGCAACCACATCTTCCTCTCCGCCGGGTCCGCGGGCGACGAGAAGCTGATCGGCCACGAGCTCAGCCACGTCGACAAGAACCTCAAGGGCGTGCCCGAGACGGGCTACAGCAACGGCGCCGGAGTCAGCGTCACCGACCCGCGGCAGGACTCCGAACAGGCAGCGGAGAAGGACGGCGACGCCTACGCCGCGGGTCAGGCGGCCGCCCCCTCCGTCACCGCCCAGCGCGCGGCGGCGAACGGCTCACACGGCACGGTCCAGCGGATGGCGGGGCGGGTCGCTCTGGCGGATGAGGCTCCGGATCTCAGCGGTGAAGATCACGTCAAAGGGCTGGGCGAGGACAGCGAAGAGGAAGTCTTTCTCAAGCGCGGTGTGACGCCCACGCAGCGGATTCATATGCAGCAAGAGATCATTCGCGGCTCTTTCGTCGGCCTCTCGAAGATGCTCAAGGAACCTGACGAGCACGCCACAAGACCCGATGGCGACGATGTCACAGGATATATCAATCAGAATCGCGAAAGGGAGGGGACCGCAAGTCTGATCGAATTTTCTACGGACGGCAAAATAGCCGAACAGTTCGCGTCGGAATCCCGGTTCGGGTACATCCTGACGATCCGGATCAAGAAGAAGTACCTGGTCAAGGGTGCTAGCGGCGCCGAGGGTGGCTGGATCACGAAACAGGGTGCACCCTATGAGATCGTCCGTGTTGAGCAAAAGGACAGGATCGATGGGAATGTGGTCCTGCTGACCGAGGAGGAGCTGCGCGAAGCGGCCAATAAAGAGGAAATGGCCGAGTATCTGCTCGAAGCCAACAAATCAATCGCGGCCCATATGCAGAAATTCCAGGGGGCGGACAGGCTGGCGGAGGCCAAGAAGATTGCCGAATACAAGAGCAAGGTGTTCAAATAGGCGTGGCGACCACGGTGCTCCCGGCGCTCATGTCGCGAGGTGGCGGACGACTCTCCGTACCTGCTCCGCGTAATGCTCGCGGAACTCCGGCGACTCCGGGTCGGCGTCGAAGAACTGGCGCACCGCGTGCGGCAGCGCGATCGGCGCCGTCACCAGGCTGACGTACAGCAGCATCGCCATGGCGGGATCGATGTCCTCCGCGATCTCGCCCTCCGCCTGGCGGCGCCGCAGGTCGGAGAGGTCCTCGGGGCCCTCCTCCGGGGCGGCGTCGTCGAGGCCGCACCAGGCGTTGAACCGGGTCGCCCGCGGATCGGCGAACGCCTCCCGGAGGTAGCGCAGGACCAGCTCGTCCAGCGGGATCGCGGGGTCGTTGAAGCTCTCCTCGCGCTTCAGCCACTCGCGGCCCAGCTCCCGGTACAGGCCCTCCTTGCCGCCGAAGTGGTACGCGATCAGCTGCTTGTTGACGCCCGCCCGGTCCGCGATGTCCTGGACCCGGGCGCCCGCGAACCCCTTCTGCGCGAACACGTCCCGGGCCGCCTCCAGCAGCAGCCGCCGGGAGCGCTCCGGGCACAGCTTGCGCTCCTCGGGCGCGGGGGCGCGGCGGGGCCTCTTCGGCGTCCCCTCCATGTCCTTCAACTCCTCGTACTCGACCGGACCAGGCTAGCTGCCAACTTTACCCATCTATGTGTTTGACGAGTTCATCCGTCTGGATGAAACTGGGCTTGACCGCACAGGGCAGTCAGGACAGTCAGGGGAGATTCGTCATGATCGTGGTAACCGGAGCCACCGGAAACGTCGGCGCGCACGTGGTGAAGGAGCTGGCCGACGCGGGTGCGGAGGTCCGCGCGCTCACCCGCGACCCCGAGGCCGCGCGCTTCCCGGACGGCGTCGAGGCGGCGCGGACCGAGGACCTGCCGCTGGAGGGCGCCACCGCGCTGTTCCTCCACGCCGCGGTGGTGTGGCAGGGCGCCGACAAGCTGCTGGAGCGGGCGAAGGAGGCCGGGGTGCGGCGCGTCGTGACGCTCTCCTCGTCCTCCGTCCTGGAGGACACCGACCCGCAGGACAACCCGATCGGCGCCCTCCACCGCGACCTGGAGGCCCAGGTCGAGCGCACCGGGCTGGAGTGGACCCATGTGCGGCCGGGCGCCTTCGCCGTGAACGCCTTCCAGTGGGCGGACCAGATCAAGGCCGGGGACGTGGTGTACGGCGCACACGCCGGATCGCACATGGCCCCCATCCACGAGGCCGACATGGGCGCCGTCGCCGCCCGCGCCCTCCTCGCCGACGACCTGGTCGGCAAGACGCCCGAGCTGACCGGCCCGGAGTCGCTGACCTTCGCCGACCAGGTGCGCATCATCGGCGAGGTCATCGGCCGGCCGCTGCGGTACGAGGAGGTGCCGCCGGAGGTGGCGCGCGAGAAGATGATCGGCGGGTTCATGACGCCGGAGATCGCGGACTCGCTGCTGCGGGTCTTCGAGGGCACCGTGGGCCGGCCGCAGCCGATCTCCCCGGAGGTCGAGCGGATCACGGGCCGCCCGGCGCGGACGTTCGCGCAGTGGGTCGCGGACCACGCGCCCGCCTTCAGCTGATCGGTGGGGCGCCGGGGCTTCGTGGGTGGTGNGCGCGGACGTTCGCGCAGTGGGTCGCGGACCACGCGCCCGCCTTCAGCTGATCGGTGGGGCGCCGGGGCTTCGTGGGTGGTGCGGGTGCGGGGCCTCCGGGGCAGGGTCCTGGACTCGTATATTTTTGGCGCCGGTGCCCGGAGGCGTGGGGTGGGCCGGAAATGGGCGCCACAAATATACGGAACGTCCAGGACCCCACCCCTGCGCCCCCGCCCCCTCCCGTCTCGTCGGCGTCCCTGCCCCGGTGGTCCTGACCTCGGCCCGGCTCCGGTGCGCCCGTGGCGGGCGGCTGGGCGCGGGTGGGTCCGCCCCCGCCCCCTCCCGTCGAGTAGCGGCTCCCCGCCGGTTGTGGGCAATCGTTCCGCAGGGGGGGACCTCCCAGCGGTAGCCGGGGGAGGAACGGGTGGGCACAACCCGGCCACCGGCCCGCACCCGGCGGCGAAACCCGACCGGGCAGGCGCCGGCTCCGCACCGGTGGTCCCGGCTCACGATCCGGTCCCGGTCAGCCCGGCGGCCGGACCCCGGCCCCGGCCAATTCCGGTTCGCCCAGCGGCAGGCGCTCAGGCGCCCCGTTTGCGCGGCTGCTTCTTGGCCGCGGTCTTCTTGGCCGTGGTCTTCTTCGCGGCCGTCTTCTTCGTGGCCGTCTTCTGCGTGGTCTTCTTCGTGGTCGCCGTCTTCTTCGCCGCGGTCTTCTTGGCGGGGGCCTTCAACTCGGTGACCGTGGCCTTCCCCCCGGCCGACTCGCCGCGGGCCTCCTTCGCGCTGCGGACGCTGTCCTTCAGGGCGGCCATCAGGTCCACGACCTGCGCGCCGGTCGGGCGTTCGCCCGGTTCGGCGGTGGGGGTGGCGCCGGAGACCTTCGCCGCCACCATGGCCTCCAGGGCCTCGTGGTACTCGTCGTGCAGTTCGCTCAGGTTCACCTCGCCCAGCGTGGCCATCAGGGTGTCGGCGAGGTCCAACTCGGCCGGTTTCACCGTGACCTTCTCCTTGGGCGCCACCCCCGACGGCTCGCGCACCTCGTCCGGCCACAGCAGCCGGTGCATGGCGATGGCGTCGCCGACGACGCGCAGCATCCCGAGCCGTTCCCGCCCGCGGTGGGCGTACTTGGTGATGGCGACCTTCTCGCTGCGCTTGAGGGCCTCGCGGAGCAGGGCGTACGGCTTGGCGGCGGCGGTGCCGTTGGCGCCGAGGTAGTACGCGTCGCCCATCTGGAGCGGATCGATCTCCGAGGCGTTCACGAACGCCTCGATCTCCAGCGCGCGGGTGGTCGGCAGCGGCAGGGCGGCCAGGTCCTCGTCGGTGATGGGGATCAGGGCACCGTCGGCATCCTCGTACGCCTTGCCGATCTCGGCCGCGTCGACCTGCTTGTCCTCCAGCTCGCAGACCTTGCGGTACCGGACGCGGCCGCCGTCGGCGGTGTGGATCTGCCGGAAGGACACCGAGTGGTCCTCGGTCGCCGGATACATCTTGATCGGGATGCTCACCAGGCCGAACGAAATGTTCCCATTCCAGATAGATCGCATGCTTGATCCCTTTCGTGAGATTCTTATCGTATGTCCCCGATCACGGAGGTGGAGGGGCGACGGATCGCGCTCAGGAACCTCGACAAGGTCATCCATCCGGCCACCGGCACCACCAAGGGCGAGCTGCTGCACTACCTGGCCTCGGCCGCCGGGGCGATGCTCGGCCATCTGCGGGGGCGCCCGCTCGCGTTCCTGCGCTATCCGGACGGTCCGGACGG
This sequence comes from Streptomyces botrytidirepellens, assembly GCF_003721215.1. Classification (NCBI taxonomy): domain Bacteria; kingdom Bacillati; phylum Actinomycetota; class Actinomycetes; order Kitasatosporales; family Streptomycetaceae; genus Streptomyces; species Streptomyces botrytidirepellens. The sequence goes on along the minus strand of NZ_RIBZ01000332.1, from coordinate 17,751 downwards.
CCAGACGTTCTTCACCAAGAACCCGCCGCCCGGCACCCCCTCCTGGGTGACGACCGCCGAGGTCAGCCGCCACGAGGGGGAAACCGCGCAGCAGGTGCTGGTGCAGGACCTGGCCTCGCTGATGTGGGCGGCGAACCTGGTGGTGGAGTTCCATGCGCCCATGTGGCGGATCGACGAGGGGACGGGCATCGCCGACCGGCTGGTCTTCGACCTCGACCCCGGGCCGCCCGCCACGATCGTGGACTGCTGTGCCGTCGCCGTATGGCTGCGGGAGCGGCTGCGGGCAGACGGGCTGGCCGCGTACGCCAAGACCAGCGGCTCCAAGGGCTTGCATCTGCTGACCCCGCTGGAACCGGCCCCGTCCCGGCAGGTCACCCACTACGCCCGGCGGCTCGCGGCGGAGGCCGCCGCCGCGCTGCCGGGGCTGGCCATTCACAAGATGACGCGCTCCCTGCGGCCGGGGAAGGTGTTCGTCGACTTCAGCCAGAACGCCGCCGCCAAGACCACCGCCGCCCCCTACACGCCCCGTGCCCGCCGGGAGCCGACCGTCTCCACGCCCGTGACCTGGGACGAAGTGGAGGCGTGCGACGACCCCGGGCGGCTGGTCTTCCGGATCGACGACATCCCCGCCCGCCTCGACCGCCACGGCGATCTGCTGGCCCCGCTCCTCGACCCGGCACGGGCCCACCCGCTGCCCGCCACCCCATGACCGCCCTGCTGCCGCCCATTCCGGTGGCGCTGGCCCGGCCCATCCCGACCCTGCCGATCGCCGCGCCGGGGCGGCAGCTGGCGTACGAGCCGAAGTTCGACGGCCATCGGCTGCTGATCTTCCGGCTGGCGGACGAGGTGCAGATGCAGGCCCGCTCCGGCCGCATCGTCACCCGCGCCTTCCCCGACCTGGCGGCCGCCGCGCTACGGCTCCCGGTGGGTACCGTGCTCGACGGGGAGGTGGTGGTGTGGGTCGGCGGCCGCACCGACTTCGCCGCCGTGCAGAAGCGCGCCACCGCCGCCACCGAGGCCCGCGCCATGCGGCTGGCCCGCGAACTCCCCGCCTCGTACGCCGCGTTCGACCTCCTCGCGAGCGGTACGGACGACCTGCGGCCACGGCCGTACGAGCAGCGACGCGCCCTGTTGACGATGCTCCTCGAACCGTACGGCCCGCCCCTCCAGGCCGTCCCCATGACGATGGACCCGGAGCAGGCCGCCGCCTGGTACGAGGCGTTCCCGGCCATCGGCGTCGAGGGGCTGGTCATCAAGAGCCCCGACCAGCCGTACCGGCCCGGACGGCACTGGCGGAAACTGCGGCACTCGGAGACCCGGGACGCCATGGTCGTGGGCGTCATCGGCCCCCGGCTCCGCCCCCGCGCCCTGGCCCTCGTCCTGCCGGGCGACGACACCCCCGTGGTCTCCGGCCCCCTCTCCCCGGCGGTCCGGGCCCAGCTCACCACGGCCCTGCGCGACCTCCCGCCCCCGCCCGCACTTCCGGCGGACTCCGATCCGCCCACGGCGATCGACACGGTCGGCGCGTGGATCGCCTATCAGCCGATCGCGCCCGAGCTGACGGTGGAGGTGCGGCAGGAGAGCACGGTCCGCCACGCGGCGACGGCGGTCATCCGGCTGCGGACCCCGGAGTGACCCCGGCGGCTGATGCTCACTCCGCCTGAATGCTGAGGCGGATGCTGAAGGCGCTCATCCGTACGGGTCGGGCGGACCTGTGACCACCGCCGTCAGCCGGCTCCCCCGGGGCAGCGCCCCGGCCTCTGCCAGCCCGTACAGCCCCCACAGCATCTTCGCCACGTACCGCCGCTCCACCCGCACCCCGTGCCGCTCCTCGAACCCGGCCGCGAACGCCTCAAGACCGGCCGGGACCCGTCCGTACCCGCCGCCGTGGTACCCGTGCTCGATGCGCCAGCCGGGGAACGTCCGACCCCACCCCCGCCGGTGCAGCTCCGCCACCTCGTCCTCCAGATAGCCGCCCGCCCCCTTCAGTACGGCGAACCCCAGCGCCCGCGCGCCCTCCGGCAGGGCGGCGGCGATCCCGGCCAGCGTGCCGCCCGTGCCGACCGCGCAGCACACGATGTCGCGCGCGCCCAGGTCGGGCAGCTCCGCGACGAGGTCGGCGGTCCCGTACGCGGCCAGGGCGTTCGTACCGCCCTCGGGCAGGACGTAGGCCCGCCCCCAGCGCGCCTCCAGCTCCCGCAGCGTCCGCGGGTCGTCCAGGGAGCGCAGGGTCTCCCGGTAGCCGGACCGGTCGAGGAAGGACAGCCGCATGCCGTACGACTCGGCGAGGGCGAGGGACCAGTTGCGCGGGGCGTCGGCGAGTTCGTCGCCCCGGATGATGCCGACGGTCTCCAGCCCCCGGGCGGCCCCGGCCGCGGCGACGGCCCGGATGTGGTTCGAGTAGGCCCCGCCGAAGGTGAGCAGCCGCGTGTGCCCCTGCTCGACGGCGGCGCGGAGGTTGGGCGTGAGCTTGCGCCACTTGTTGCCGGGGACGGTGGGATGGATGAGGTCGTCCCGCTTCAGCCGCAGCTCCAGCCCCGCCCGCTCCATGGCCGGATCGGCGAGCGGGGTCAGCGGGGAGGGGAGGGCGGCGGGAGGCATCACGGCCAAGCCTACGGAACCGGGTCCGGAGTGGGGCGTCGCGATCTCCTTCCTTGAAAGGGCTTCACGTTTTACGACAACTCCGATGGGGAGATGTTGAGTTGCCGGGTGCGAAAAAGTTGATCAGACGGCCACTTCGGTGCGGAATTGATAACGCGCCGAGGACATTGCTGTGAAGTGAATGTGAAGGCAGTTTTGGGGGAGTCGGCTCGGCTAAGAGAGGCCCATGAGCAACCCCCATGACCGTATGGTGGACAACGGTCCGTACAACCACCACGCAAATCCGTCCAACCGTCTCGGGACGGAGCGGACAGCGCTGATCATTCATGGCCTCGCGGACGTCGCCGCGATCTTTCTGGGTTTGTGGATCCTGCTCTACATGCTCGACGCGAACGAGGCGAACGTCTTCGTCGACTTCGTGCACGGCGTCGCGGACTGGCTGGCCGGCTGGTCGCAGGACATCTTCACCATGGAGCCCGAGGGTGCGCGCGTCTTCCTCAACTACGCGCTGCCCGCGCTGATTTACCTCGGCATCGGTCACGGTGTGGCCGCTTGGGTGCGGCGGCTCTGACCGTGTGCGGCCGGTGGTCCGCGTAACACTTTCCGACCCTCCGGCGCTGAGGAGGATGCGGCTGGGTTCAGGGAATCCAGCGCCATCGTTCCATGACGGCCGGAGGGTAACGGAGAGAGCGGACGGGAACACTCGCGGTGCCGCATACGGCAAAACCTCATACGCCGCTGCCCAGAAATGTGCCGCGCTTCACCAGGTCTGCCAACCCGATTTGCCTTTCGGCCCCATGGAGAATGCAGACTGCCCCGCATGAATTCACGGAGCGACAGCAGATACCCCGATTTCCAGGACCCCACGTATGCCCCGCCGCACAACGGGCATCCTGGCGTCCCGCCGCAGCAGGGAGGCCACGGAGGTCCGCCCGAGGTGCCGTATCGGCGGCGTCGGCGGCGTGGCCGGACGGTGAAACGCGTACTGGTCACCCTGATCGTCGTTCTGCTGGTCGCCTCGGTCGCCACGTACTTCTGGGCCGACTCCAAGCTGCGCAAGGAAGTCGACCTCAGCCAGGTGATCGACCGCCCCGAGACCGGGGACGGCACCAACTACCTGATCGTCGGGTCCGACAGCCGCGAGGGCATGTCGGACCAGCAGAAGAAGGACCTGCACACGGGCTCCGCCGACGGCAAGCGCACGGACTCGATGATGATCCTGCACGACGGCGCGTCCGGCCCGACGCTCATATCGCTGCCGCGCGACTCGAACGTGACCATCCCGAAGTTCCGCGGATCGGAGTCCGGTGAGGTCAAGGGCCCCTTGGGCGACAACAAGCTGAACGCCGCGTACTCCATCGACGGCCCGCAGCTGCTCGTCCGCACCGTCGAGGCCAACACCGGGCTGCACATCGACCACTACGCGGAGATCGGGTTCTCCGGCTTCGCCGACATCGTGGACGCCATCGGCGGCGTCGAGATGAACCTCGACAAGGGGTTCAAGGACAAGCAGGCGGGTGCGGACTTCGAGGCGGGGCAGCAGACGATGAACGGGCAGCAGGCGCTGGCGTTCGTCCGCAGCCGGCACGCGTTCGCCGCCAGCGACCTGGACCGGACGAAGAACCAGCAGAAGTTCCTGTCGTCCCTGGCCAGTCAGACCGCGACGCCCAGCACACTGCTGAATCCGTTCACGCTCTACCCGACCATGGGGGCCGGGCTGGACACCCTGATCGTCGACAAGGACATGAACCCGTATCTGCTGGCCAAGATGTTCTTCGCCATGAAGGACGTGACCAGCAGCGGCGGCAAGTCCATGAACATGCCGACCTCGGGCAGCGTCGGCGGCAACCTCCAGTGGGACCAGGCCAAGCTCAAGCAGCTCGTCCAGCAGCTCAAGAACGACGAGCCGGTCACCGTCACCGACACGCCGTGAGGACGCGTCGAGGGGGTCACCGGACCCGGTGACCCCCTCGTCTCTGCGTGCGCCGCGCCTAGGCGGCCGTGGGTACGGGGCCTATGGAGCGGCCCGCCCACTCGGGTGCCTTCTCGACCAGGGAGGTGAGCCGCTCGCGGACCTCCTCCGGGAAGGGTGCCGCGTGGCCCGCCTTCTGGTCGATGTGGAGGGCGAGCAGTTCGGTGGTGGCCACGGGCTCGCCACCCTCCGGCTCGCCCACGTACATCTCGTGGGAGAACCGCACCTTCTTCTCGTCCACGCCCAGCACCCGGGTGCGGATGGTCAGCTCGGCGCCCTCCTCGACTTCGTGGAGATAGCGGATGTGCGTCTCGACGGTGTAGAGGGAGCAGCCGGTCTTCACCCGGTATCCGGAGTCGAGACCGGTCTCGACCATCATCTCGTCCGTGCTGTGTCCGAAAACGAGGACGTAGAACGCCTCGCTCATATGACCGTTGTAGTCGATCCATTCCGGTCGGACGGTCTGGTGGTAGTGGGGGAGCTGGTCGCTCACTTGTCGCCTCCCTCGTTGCGCTGGTCGGGCAACCGGCCGGTCGCCCGCAGGACGTTGATCACGCCCTGGTCCCTTTCCGCGACGAGCTGGGCGATACTCCGCCCGCCCGCCGCCTCGTCACATCCGTCGACCATGGCCGTACGCAACGAGTCGTCCAGCTCAGGGGCTTCGAGACGCGTCCATGGCGATTTCAGTGACGGTCCGAAGTGATCGAGCATATGCCCCATGCCGCCCTCGCCGCCCGCGAGGGCGAACGTCAGGCACGGGCCCATGAAGGCCCAGCGCAGGCCGGGTCCCTCGGTGATCGAGTCGTCGATGTCCTGCACGGTGGCCTCGCCGCTCGCCACCATGTGCAGGGCCTCGCGCCACAGCGCCTCCTGGAGGCGGTTGGCGATGAAGCCGGGCAGTTCGCGGTCCATGGTGATGACGGACTTGGCGGCCGCCTTGTAGAAGGCGGAGGCCCATTCCACGGCGGCCGGGTCGGTCTTCTCGCCGCCGACGACCTCGACCAGGGGGATCAGGTACGGCGGGTTGAACGGGTGGCCGACGAGGAGGCGGCCGGGGTCGGTGGCCTCCGTCTGCATGTCGGTCATCGGATACCCGGAGGTGGAGGACGCGATGACGACGCCCTCCGGGGCCGCCGCGTCCAGCTGGGCCAGCAGGCTCCGCTTGAGCTCCAGCTTCTCGGGGGCGCTCTCCTGGACGAACTCCGCGTCGGCCACGGCCTCTTCGAGGGTGGCGGCGAGGGTGAGGCGGTCCGGTGAGGCGCCCTCGGCCAGGCCGATCTGCTCCAGGGCGGGCCAGGCGGCGTCGACGAGGCGGCGCAGCTTGGTCTCGGCGTCCGGCGCCGGGTCCCAGGCGGTGACGTCGTAGCCGCGGGCGAGGAAGTGGGCGACCCAGCCGCCGCCGATGACTCCCGCGCCGATACAGGCGACGCGGCGGACACGGTCGGGTGCGCAGGGGGGTGAGGGCATGGGGGTCCTAAGGGAGGAGGGTCCTGAGACAGCAGGGGGAGGGGCGTTACGAGCGGGGCTTGAGGCCGAGCCGCTGCCGGGCCTCGTCCGGGGTGGCGACGGTGGCGCCCAGCAGCTCGGTGATCTGGACGGCGCGTTCGACCAGCTGGCCGTTGGTGGCCTTGACGCCCCGGCTGAGGTACAGGTTGTCCTCCAGGCCGACCCGTACGTTGCCGCCGAGCAGGATGGACTGGGCGACCCACGGCATCTGCATGCGGCCCAGCGCGAAGCTGGCCCACTGCGCGCCCTCGGGCAGCATGTCGACCATCGCCTTGAGCACGCCGGGCTCGGCGGGGGCGCCCCACGGGATGCCCATGCACAGCTGGAAGACGGTCGGGTCGTCCAGCAGCCCCTCGGCCAGCAGCTGCTTGGCGAACCACAGCTGCCCGGTGTCGAAGATCTCCAGCTCGGGGCGGACGCCCAGCTCCTGGATGCGCTTGGCGCCGGTGCGCAGCATGTCGGGGGTGGAGACGTAGAGGTTGCTGCCGTCGCCGAAGTTGAGCGAGCCGCAGTCCAGGGTGCAGATGTCGGGCAGCAGGTCCTCGACGTGCGGGAGCCGGTCCAGGCCGCTGACCAGGTCGGTGCCCGCGAGGTGGGTGAGCGGGTTCTCGGGGTCGATGACGAGGTCGCCGCCCATGCCCGCGGTGAGGTTGATGACGACGTCGGTGCCGGTCTCCTTCACCCGCTCCACGACCTCGCGGTACAGCCGCGGATCGCGGGCGGGGGCGCCGGTCTCGGGGTCGCGTACGTGGATGTGGACCACGGCCGCCCCGGCCTCCGCGGCCTCGACCGCGGAGCGGGCTATCTGCTCGGGGGTGACGGGGACGTGGGGGCTGCGGCCCACGGTGTCACCGGCCCCGGTGAGAGCACAGGTGATGATGACGCTGTCGTTCATGGGCATGGCGTTGCTCCGTCTTCTGCGACTGCTCCGTAGCTACGGGAACGGGGATGAACGGGTTTCGTCGGGACGGTGAGGAGGCTGTGCGGACAGTTCCGTGTCGAGGTAGGCGAGGCAGGCGGTGCGCATGACCTCCGCGCTCGTCCCACCCTCGCCGGGCGCGGTGGCCACCACCTGGGTGGCGAACCCGTCGATCAGCGCGGTGAGCCGCAGCGCGCTGAACTCGGGGTCGACGTCGCGGAACACGCCCTGGGTGATGCCGCGCCGGATCACCTCGGCGATCGTCCGCCGCCACTCCCGGTAGAACGCGGCGTGCAGCTGTCCGATGGCGGTCGAGCGCGCGGCCTCGGACCACAGGTCCATCCACACCAGCCACTGGTGGCGCTGCTGGGTGCTGTCCGGGACCTGGAGGTCGATGAGCTGGCGCAGCTCCTCGAGGGCGTCGTCGGCCTCGGCGAGGCGGGCGGCGCGGCGCATGGTGTCCTCGTCCATGCACCAGCGCACGGCGGCTTCCAGTAATTCGGCGCGGCCGGGGAAGTGGTAGTGGATGGCGGCGGTGCTGGTGTCGCAGGCGGCGGCGATGTCGGCGACGCGTACGGAGTGGAAGCCGTGCTCGGCGATCAGCCGCACGGTCTCCCGGACGATCTGGAGGGGCCGCCCGCCCTCGGGGGGTGAGGTGCGGGCGGCCGGTTCAGGGGTGTCGGCGGCGGTTTCGTCGGGCCCGGTGGTGCCGAGCAGCCACCCGGCGTCGACCCGGCCCGCGTCGGCGATACGGGCCAGTTCGGCGACGGTGAAACGGCGGGTGCCGCCGAGCGAGCGGGACAGCTTGGAGGGGTCCATCACCACACGCCGCGCGAACTCCCGCTGGGTGCAGCCCGCTTCGTCGATCACCTGACGGACGCGCGCCGCGACGTCGAACTCTTGCCGCATGGCCGACACCGTACGGAGGTGTTGAGATAAGCGCAATGGACGCGGGAGTGGAATGGCCCCTTATGGACGGTAAGACACCGGAATTTCATCCGGGTGATGCGGTGTGGACTGACTCAATGATCAGTTGAGGCGGATAAGAAACCAGCCACTCAGCCGAAGCGGGCGATCGCGGTCATCGTGGGCCGCAGATTCCGAACCCCGGGCAGCCGCCGCAGCACCGGCACCAGCGCCCCGTGATACAGCCCCCGCCCGCGCGGCGGCGGCAGCTCCCGCACCTCGGAGATGCGCGGATGGGCGCTACGGACCTTGCCCAGCTCACCCGCGTCCATGCCCCACGGCATGGGCGGCGGCCGGTACCCCCGCGCGGTGCGCAGCTCGCCGCGCAGCGTGCGCGCGCTGAACCAGCGCGGCACCGCGTCGAAGACCAGCGCCCCACCCGGAAAGCCCTCGGCGCATCCGGCGATCAGATCCCGCACCTCGGTGGGCCGCAGATACATCAGCAGCCCCTGCGCGGTGATCAGCACCCCGCGGGAGGGGTCGACCTCGCCCCGCCACGACAGGTCGAGGGCCGAGCGGGCGAGGGTGCGCCGCCGCTCGTCGTCCGGCAGCAGGGCGCGCCGCACCGCGGCGGTCTCCGGCAGCTCGACGCACAGCCAGCGGGCCCGCCCGTTGTCCACCCGCCAGTACTGGGTCTCCAGTCCCTCGGCGAGCGTGACGACGGTGCCGTCCGGGTGGGCGGCGAGGAAGTCCCGTACGGCGTCGTCGAAGGTCCGCACGCGCAGCGCGTGCCCCTGCGCGAGCAGCGGGCCGGGCGGGCCGAAGGTCTCCTCGAAGGGGTAGTCGATGCGGTCGACCAGCTCCACGGCCTTGGGGTCCGTCAGCACCGGCCGCGGCCCGCGTGCCTCGTACGCGCGCATGTACAGGTTCCACAGCAGGGTCTCGGGCACCCCGCTCAGCTCGACGCTCCAGCCGCGTTCCTCCGCCATGCAGCCCATTGAACACCTGGGGTCCGCGGGAAGCGCAGGTCATTCCGCCAGATATTCGAACACCTCATCCCAGAACGGTGCGTCCTCCACGTACGCATCGAAGGCGGTCATCTCGGCGCGCAACTTCCCGACGGCCTCGGCCCGGGCCTCCTCGTCGTCCTCGATCGCGTCGATGGCCTCCGCCCGCTCCGCGAGCAGCCCGAGCAGGACGGCGAGCGAGGGCAGCGAGGAGGCCACCGTGCCCTTGTAGCCCTCCCCGTGGTCCCAGCCGTTCGGGTCGTAGTGATCGATGTCGCCGAGGGCCCCGGCGAGCATCAACATGTCCTCGTGGAGGCGGCCGAAGCAGAAGCAGAAGTTCTCGGGCGGGACGTACTCGCCGGGGCGGCGCCTCCCGTACACCTCGTCGGCGTCGAAGGTGTGACGCCGCTCGGCGTCCCGCAGATGGGTCGAGTCGAAGCCGATGAGGCCGATCGTGACGGCGGGGAAGCCGACCGTGGTCAGGAACTCCCGCGACGCCCGGTCGGTCAGCTCGGCCGGAAGATCGGCCTCCGTCGGCCGCCACAGCGACCCCGCGCCGAACCGGGCCTCCAGCCAGGCGGCGTCCGGAACCCGGGGAGGGGTCTCTTCGGTGGTGGTCATCGCTGTGCCCCCTGAAGTGCGGTGTGCGGATGCGGTGTTGCCGTCCCGCCCGGCCAAACGCGTACGCACTCAGTCAACCGCACGGGTACGACAACGGTCCGGCTATGCTCGCCCGCATCGTTCCCCGCGCGTCGGCGGGGGCCGGGGGGAGAGAACAGGGGAGACCGAGTGAGATCCGCCGGAGAAGGACGGCTGATCGCCGAACGCTATCTGCTCCTGGACCGGCTCGGCCGGGGCGGTATGGGCACGGTGTGGCGTGCCCGGGACCATGTGCTGGAGCGCGAGGTCGCCGTCAAGGAGCTCCATGTCAGCAGCGACGGCGACGAGCACCACAGACGGCTGCGCCGGGCGGTGCGGGAGGCGCGCACCGTCGCCCGGGTGCACCACCCCCATGTGGTCGGCGTCCACGATCTGGTCGAGTACGACGACCGGTTGTGGATCACGATGGAGCTGATCGACGGCCCCTCCCTCGACCGCCACCTCGCCGCCGTCGGACCGTTGTCGCCGCCCCACACCGCTGCCCTCGGCCTCCAGCTGCTGAGCGCCCTGGAGGCCGTGCACGCCATCGGGGCGCTGCACCGCGACATCAAGCCCGCCAACGTCCTGCTGCGCCGCGACGGCAGCGCCGTCCTCACCGACTTCGGCATCGCCGCCCTCGAAGGCGACGACTCGCTCACCACGGCCGGTGAACTCCTCGGCTCCATCGGCTACATGGCGCCCGAGCGGCTGACCGCGGACGAGGTGGGCCCGCCGTCGGACCTGTGGGCGCTGGGCGCGACCCTGTCCGCCGTCGCCTCCGGGGTGGCGCCCTTCCACCGCACCACGCAGGCCGCGGCGCTGCACGCCGTCACCTTCGCGGAGCCGAACATCCCGGAAAGGGTCGGCCCGCTGCGGCCCATCGTCGAGGCCCTGCTGCACAAGTCCCCGGACCAGCGTCCCTCCGCGGCCGCGGTGCGCGACGCCCTGCGGCAGGTCGCGGACGGTGCCGAACCCGAGCCCCTGACGACGCCCTCCGATGGTGTGCGGATCGCGGAGACCCACGCCGCGACGGTCCGGGTGCCGCAGACGGTGGCGGACGCGTCCCAGTCGGACACCGCGACGATGACGGGCATACGGTCCCCGGGCACGGCCCCGACCCTCGTCGGTGTCGGCCCGGAGCCGACCGTCGTGGACCGCTCGGCCGCCCCGCCGCCCCGCCGCCGCAGGGTGCGGTGGTGGTGGCCGGTGGCGGCGGGCGCCGCGTCCGCCCTGATCACCGGCCTCTTCCTGGCGCTGACGGACGCGCCCCCGTCCGGCGCGGACGACGGGCCGTCGGACGCCCGGGCCACCCCCGTCACCTCGGCCGCACCCACGCCTACGACTACGACCACGACGCTGAGCGTCCAGTCGGCCCAGGGCTGGCAGCGCCCGACGCGAGCCCGACTCCGCCGGGGCGACACGGTGACGGTGCGCTACTCCACCGGCACCTGGACGGTGGACTCCGGCCTCCTGCCCGGCGTCGGCCCCCTCGGTCACAGCGCCGCCGACGACGAAACCCTGGGCTTCGCCCGGGACTGCAAGGTCGACGCCACGGCCCCGTTCGGCACCCTCCTGGGCCGCTTCTCCGGAAACCCCAAGAGCCTGCCGAGCCACCGCGTCAAGCGCGAGTGGCGCTTCCGGGCCGCCCGCGAAGGGACCCTGGAGCTGCGGATCAACGACGGCGACACCTGCCTGGACGACAACGAGGGCGCCCTGAGAGTGAGCGTGCTGGTCACCCGTTGAGGGACACCCCCTAGCGGTGCCACAGCAGTTCGCAGACCCGGGCGACACCGCGGGTGAGGTGACGGCGGTACGTACTGAACGGCACGCCGAGCCGTGCGGCCGCGGACTCCTGGGTCGGGGCGCCCTCGAAGAACGTCACCTCGACCGCCTGGTGGAGCTTTTCGCCCATCCGGTCCGCGCGCAGCTTCCCGGCCGCCTCGGCGAGGACGTCCCGCAGCGCCTCCACCGGGTCGGCCGCGTCGCGGGCCACCAGGCCGGTGTGCAGCAGCGGGCTGGCCGACAGCGCGTCGGGCCGGTGCCAGGAGCGCAGAGCGCTCCGTACGGCCGCGTCGAACTCGGCCCGGGACAGGGCGCCCTGGGCACGCTCCGGGGCGTCGGCGGTACGTGGCGCGGGCGCGTCCCCGGGGGCGGGGTCCAGCTGCATCGTCTGCTGGAGGAAGGTGTCGGGTGACACCTTTCGCTGGTCGTGGCCGAAGAGCCCGTAGAGCCGGCCGCCGACCCGGACCAGGGGCGGGGCGTCCAAATGGGCCACGAATGAGGACCGCTGATACGCCTCGAAGTCGTCCATCACCACGAGCGCCCAGGTCAGCCCCTCACCGGTGAGGACCTCGGCCATGATCCGCGCGCTCATGAGGTCCCCGGCGGGGGAGGGGTTGGGGTCGGCGCGCACCGTGAACCGGGCGATGCCCAGGTGCTCTCCGGCCCCCGGCGGGGCCGTCCGGCGGGCATGCGCCCAGGCCGCCGCGATGACCGGATCGGCGTTCTGGTCCGCCGCCCGGGCCTCGGTGAGCCGCAGCCAGGACATGAAGCCGACCGTCTCGCCCGAGACCGAGCGCCGGTAGACGTGGAAGGACTCGGGCTGCCGGTCGAGCCAGTGGCGGACGATGGCCACGTTCTCCTCGGGGCCCTCCCTGGCGGCCAGTTCCAGCACCGCGGCGCGGTCGCCGGGCCGCAGCGTGTCCTCGTACACCTCGTGCGGCCGGGTGGCGCCGAACCAGTTGCTCCCGAACCCGTCGCGCTGGAGGTAGAGCACGGCGGCCGACAGGCCGCGCAGCGCCGGGCCCGCCGCGGAACCGGAGCCCGAGGAGACGCCGGGGGCACGGGAGCCGACCGAGCCGCCGGAGCCGCCGCGGGCCTGCTGCACCTGCGCGACGAGATGGCTGAGGATGCGGCCGTGCATGGCCCGGTAGCGCTGCGGATCGCGCCAGCGCAGATCGGCGTCCAGGGTCTCGCGCACCACATCGTGCGGAAAGATCCCGCACGGGCCCGTCTCGATGAACGGCAGCCCGCGCAGCCAGGCGAACAGGTCCGCCGTGTCGGTCGCGGGCGGTGCGGCCGGGTCGGTCTCGGGCAGGGCGGCCCGCAGCAACTCCTCGGTGGTCATGTGCGCGTGGGCGCATATCTCCAGGGCCTGCCGGTGGACCGTCGACGGCACGTCCCCGACCAGCCGGGACACCAGGGTGCCGATCACGTCCTGGGCCGGTGTCCAGGCGCCGTTGCCGTCGTCGGCGTCGCGTGCCACCTCGGCGGCCAGCGACAGGGCCAGGGGGTTGCCGCCCGCGAAGGCGAGGACCCCGGCCTGCCGCTCCGGCGGCACCCCGCGCGCCGCGAGCAGGGCCACCGCCTCGTCGCGGGGCAGCTCCGGCAGGCTGACGACCCGCAGGATCTCCGCCCAGCCGGGGTCGGTCCGCCAGCGGTCCGAGGGCGGCTGCCGTCCGGCGAGGACCACCAGCGACCCCAGCGGCAGCCGGGGGAGGAAACGGTCCCGCAACCAGCCTTCGAGCGACTGGTACTCCTCGAACGTGTCGACCAGCAGCACCGGCCGGTCGGCGGCGAACACCTCGGCCGCGTCCGCCTCGAACGCCGCGGGGGAGCACTCACCGCTGCGCCCGTCCAGCTCGACCGCCGTCAGCCCGGCCGCGTGCGCCTCGTCGGCGAAGCGCCGCAGCAGCGACGACTTGCCGATGCCGCCGGGGCCGGTGAGGAAGAGCACAGTGAAGCTGTCCGCGGGGCCGTCGAGTGCCGTGCGGAACCGGGCCAGTTCGCGGTCGCGTCCGACGAAGGCGCGCTGTCGCGCCGCGCGTAAGTGCTCACCCAGACTCCCGGGTGAGTGGCTGTCACGGTGAGTCATGGCACTCCCTTGCCGACCTGCTGGTGCGCTGCTCAAGCGCTTACTGAGGGAGGAGGGTAGCGGCGCTTCCTGGGTTGCCGCCCGGCGGTGCTCATCCTGCGGTGAGCACCGCGGTGAGCAATAACCGGCCACTTTCCGAGCAGTTTTCTGGGCACTTTTCTGGACAGTTTTCCTGGCGCGTCGCGGGCGCGGCCGACAAATATCCAAGTGGTAGAAAGGATTCCACCCGTACGGCTGTTAACGGGAGCTGCCGTACCATCGCGGCGGCAGGGGAGGGAAAAGTGCGCGGAACTTTCCATTCGGTGATCGCGGAACCCGAGAAAAAGATTCCGGTCGTGGTCCATGCGCCGGACCCGATCTCACGAGAAGGAACGATCAGCCAGCTGCGGCAGCACCCGGAGGTCGACCTCGTCGACGAGGCCACCGTGAGCGGTGCCGGCGTGGCCGTGCTGCTCGCCGAATCCCCCGATCAGGCTCTCCTCTCCCAACTGCGCCGACTCGTGCGCAGCGAGGGGCTGCACCCCGTCCTGGTGGTGAGCCTGATCCGCGAGGCGGAGCTGCTGGACGTCATCGAATGCGGCGTCGGAGCCATCGTCTGGCGGCACGAGGCCACCGGGGGACGGCTGCTCCGGGCCGTGACCGCGGCCTTCCACGGCGACGGCGACCTGCCCTCCGATCTGCTCGGGCGGCTGATCAGCCAGGTCGGCAGCTTACGACCGGGCACGTCCGGCCACCCCGTCGCCCAGCCCTCCGGCCTCACCCCGCGCGAGATCGACGTGCTGCGGCTGGTCGCGGAGGGAATGGGAACTGGGGAAATTGCTAGTAAGTTGTCGTATTCGGAGCGGACCGTCAAGAACATCATGCAGGGTTTGACGACGCGGCTGGACCTGCGCAATCGCGCGCACGCCGTGGCCTACGCCCTGCGCGAGGGGTACATCTCGTGATTCATGAAGTCGACGCACTCCTGCGGACGCTGCTCCAGGGGGGAGCACTCGCCGGAAGTGATATCGAGATCGCCTTCGACGCCCCGACCAAGGAATGGTCGGCGCGGCGCAACGCCCCGGTCCTGGACTGTTATCTGTACGACATCCGGGAGGACGTCAAACGGCGCGAGCGCGGCGCGGCCGCCATCCGCGACGGGCAGGGGATCGTGGTCCGCAGGCGCCGTCCGCCGCGCTGGTTCCGGCTGTCGTACCTGCTCACCGCGTGGACCAAGCGGCCCGAGGACGAACACCGGCTGCTGTCGGCCGCGTTGGCGACCCTGCTGCCCCGCGAACTGCTGCCGCCGGACATCCTTCCGGAGCCGCTCGCCGAGCTGGGGCTGAGCGTGCCGCTCACGGTCGCCGGGGTGCAGACCGAGGCCCGCTCGCTGGCCGAGATCTGGTCCGCGCTCGGCGGCACGCTCAAACCATCGATCGACCTGGTGATCACCGTGCCGTTCCCGGCGTACCCCGACTACGACGCCGGGCCGCCCGTCACCGAGGGCACGCTGGTGCGCGCCCGCGAGATCGACGGAGCCGAGGACGGCGAGCGGATGCACCAGTCACGGCACCTCGACAGGCCGACCACGGAAGCACACGCCCGGTGACCGACAGCACCACACCTGACACCCCGTCCGACGACCCGGCCGGTGCGCTGCTCGCGCGGCTCGCCCGGCTGCGGGAGCGGATCGCCGCCCTGGTGGAGCGGCGCAGCGCGGGCGACCCCACCGCGACCGACCTGCTGCGCGGCCTCTATCTGTCCGACGACGCCGTACGCCACCATCTGCTGCGGTCCGCCGACGGGCCGCACCCGGAGGACGGCGCCGCGCCGGGGCCCGTCGACGGCTCCGGCGACGAACCGGCGCGCGACGGCGACCGGCTGCCCGGCCTCGTCCGCCGTCTGGGTCTGACCGAGCTGGACACCGCCGCCCTGCTCATCGCGCTCGCGCCCGACCTCGACCGCGGATTCGAGCCGCTGTACGGCTACCTCAACGACGACGTCAGCCGTCGGCGGGCCACCGTCGGGCTGGTGCTCGACGTGTGCGGTCTGTCCGCGGCCCATCCCGCGGCCCGGGCCCGCTTCCACCCCACGGCGCCCCTGGCCGAACTCGGCCTGCTGGTCGTCGAGGAGGCCGAACGGCCCTTCCTCAGCCGCTCGTTGAGCGTCCCGGACCGGCTGGTCGCCCACCTGCTCGGCGACGACACCCGGGACGCCGCGCTCGACGGCCGCGCGCGCATGCTCCCGGCCCCGGCCGAACCCTCCCCGAACTCCATGGAGCGGCTCGCCGCCCACCTCGCCACCGCCCCGTGCACGGTCTATCTGCGCGAACAGCGGGAGGGCGACGGACTGCTGTGCGCCGCCACCGCGCTGAGCGCCGCCGGGTACGAGGCGCTGCACTTCACCCCGCTCACCACCGGGTACCAGGAGCACGGCCCGGACGACCGGCGGCACGACGCCCTCGGCCCGGTGCCGGAGCTGCTGCGCGAGGCGCGGCTGCGCGGCTGCGGCATCGTCGTGTCCGAACTGCCCGACCGGCCGGGCCCGCTGATCCGGGCCCTGGCGGCGCCCGACGTACCGGTGGTGCTCACCGGCAGGGCGGCGTACGACCCGCAGTGGTGCGACCACGACCCCCTGGTGCTGGACGTGCCCCGGCTGCCGTCGGGCGGGGTGGACGCCTGGGCGGCCGCGCTCGGCGTCGGCGGGAGGGACGACGCCGGGTTCGACCTGGCGGCCACCGTCGCCCCGTACCGGCTCGGCGGTGAGCGGATCCGCCGGGCGGCGCGGTCCGCGCGGGAACTGGCCGCCTTCGAGGGCGCCCCGCTGGGCCCGGACCACCTGCGGCGCGCGGCCCGGCAGCACTCCGCCTCCGGTCTGGAGAACCACGCCCGCCGCATCCGGCCCGATGTCGGCTGGGACGATCTGGTGCTGCCCGCCGATCCGCTCGGCCAGCTGCGCGAGCTGTCCCTGCGCGCCCGCTACCGCGACCGGGTGCTCGGCGACTGGCGGCTGAGCGCGGGCGGCGGCCGGGGCCGGGGCGTCCTGGCGCTGTTCGCGGGGGAGTCCGGCACCGGCAAGACCATGTCCGCCGAGGTGGTGGCCGCCGATCTGGGCCTGGACCTGTATGTCGTCCAGCTGTCCTCGGTGGTCGACAAGTACGTGGGCGAGACCGAGAAGAACCTGGAGCGCATCTTCACCGAGGCCGACCGCACCGACGCGGTGCTGCTCTTCGACGAGGCGGACGCGGTGTTCGGCAAGCGCTCCGAGGTCAACGACTCCCACGACCGCTACGCCAACCTGGAGAGCGCGTACCTCCTCCAGCGGCTGGAGGCGTTCGACGGGATCGCCCTGCTCACCACCAACCTGCGGGCGAACATCGACGACGCGTTCACCCGGCGGCTGGACACGGTGGTCGACTTCCCCTTCCCCGACGCCGGTCAGCGGCTCGCCCTGTGGCGGCACAGCCTGGCCCATGTGCCGTGCGAGGACGGCATCGATCCGGGGCCGTGCGCCCGCGACTTCGAGCTGGCGGGCGGCTCCATCCGCAGCGCGGTGGTGACCGCGGCGTATGCGGCGGCGGGCCGTGGCGAGCCGGTGACCGGAGCCGATCTGCTGGCCGGGGCGCGGCGGGAGTACCGGAAGGCGGGCCGCCTGGTGCTGGACGAGGTCACCTGGTGAGCGGCCCGCGCCTTTCTCAAGGCTGCTGGGCGTCCGGCTTGACGATGAACCACGTCTGGTCGTCGTCGTCCGAGCAGTCGAAGAGGGTGAGGTTGGTGCCGTCCGCCTTGTCCTCGCCCTTGGAGGCGTAACCGGCGACGTCCAGGCAGAGGTTGCTGCTGGCGTAGTTGTGGATCCAGTGGAGCCCGTTGGTGTTGGGCCGCTTCTCCACCCACCACAGCTGGTTGTCGTCCATCTTGCGGGTGCAGGGCGCCTCCGAGATCGGCGAGGTGGCGGGCTGCGCTCCGGTCTCGGGCAGGTCCAGGCAGAGTCCGTCCATGGTGTTGCGGATCTGGACCAGGTTGGCGTTGTTCGGCCCCTTGCCCTCGAACACCGTCTCCAGGTCCCACAGCTGCCCGTTGTTGCCGCCGTCGCAGGGGAACTGGGCGGCTCTGCCGCCCGCCTTGCCGCCCGGCTCCTTCGGGGCGGCGCACTTCTGCGTGGTCCCGTTCCGGAGCAGGACGCGCGCGAACGGGTCGACCGGCTTCGGCTTGGGCTTGTCGGCTCCGCCCCCGCCCCCGCCCCCGGTACCGTTCCCGTCGCCGTCCCCGCCGGGCTGCTGCGTCGGCTCGGCCGCCGGTTTCGACGCGGGCGCGGAACTCGGGGCCGAGGGCTCCGGGGTCGGCACCGA
>NZ_RIBZ01000333.1:0-63922 GCF_003721215.1 Streptomyces botrytidirepellens | reverse complement strand
GCCGCCCCCGACAAGGGGGGCGGCCCTCGCCGTTTTTCATGACACCTGCGGACCAACCAGACATTTCCCCGGTATGCCTGACTGACTGAAATTTGCCCTGCTTGAATAACGAACGGTCAAATTCTTGTTACGCACCTGTCAGAACGGATCGTTCGATGACAATCTCTGCTCGGCTCGCCGCGCGTCTCTTCTGACTCCGCGGTAAGTCCTTGGTTCCGCGTGCACACGGCCCGACCCACGGCCCGGCAGGCACCTCTCGCCGCGGAACCGAAGCGCGCCACTGGCACCTCACGCACCACTCCTGCTCGACCGGACAGTCCACCCACGGCTGTCCGCACCCCCTACACAGGGCCGCGATCCCGCGACCCCTCAGCAAGGAGACCGAGTGAGACCTCACGCTTCCTCCCCCCGCAAGAAGACCATCCGCGCGGCCGCGCTCGTCGCCTCCGCCGCCATGGTCGTCATCGGCATCCAGACCGGCTCGGCCAACGCCCAGCCGGACAACGCCCGCGAGGCAGGCGCGACCGCGCTGATGCTGACCCCCGCGGAGCGCACCGCCTCGATCAAGGCGGCGCAGGCCGATGCCTCCGCCCAGGCCGACCACCTGGGGCTCGGGGCCAAGGAGAAGCTCGTCGCACGCGACGTCATCAAGGACGCCGACGGAACCGTGCACACCCGCTACGAACGCACCTACGACGGGCTGCCCGTCCTCGGCGGCGACCTGGTCGTCCACGAGAAGCCCAGCGGCGCCCGCACCGTCACCAAGGCGACCAGCGCGAAGATAGCCGTGTCCGGCACGGACGCCGCGGTGTCCTCCTCCGCCGCCTCCAAGGCCGCGCTGAAGGCCGCGACCTCGGCCGACTCCGGCGAGAAGGCCAAGTCGCCGCGCAAGGTGGTCTGGGCCGCGACCGGCAAGCCCGTGCTGGCCTGGGAGACCGTCGTCACCGGCACCCAGAAGGACGGCACGCCGAGCGAGCTGCACGTCATCACCGACGCCGCCACCGGCAAGAAGCTGGCCGAGAACGAGGCCGTCCACACCGGGACCGGCACCAGCAAGTACAGCGGCACGGTGCCGCTCGGCACCACCAAGAGCGGCTCCACGTACAGCCTCACGGACGGCACCCGCGGCAGCCACAAGACGTACGACCTGAACCAGGGGTCGTCGGGCACCGGCACGCTCTTCACCGACGCCGACGACGTCTGGGGCGGCGGCCGCCAGACCGCCGGGGTCGACGCGCACTACGGCGCCGCCGAGACCTGGGACTTCTACAAGGAGGTCCTGGGCCGCAACGGCATCAAGAACAACGGCGTGGGCTCGTACTCCCGCGTCCACTACGGCAACAGCTACGTCAACGCGTTCTGGCAGGACTCCTGCTTCTGCATGACGTACGGCGACGGCTCGGGCAACGCCAACGCGCTCACCTCGATGGACGTGGCGGGCCACGAGATGACCCACGGCGTCACCGCCGCCACCGCCAAGCTCAACTACAGCGGCGAGTCCGGCGGCCTCAACGAGGCGACCTCCGACATCATGGCCACCGCCACGGAGTTCTACTCCGCGAACGCCTCCGACGTGGGCGACTACCTCATCGGCGAGAAGATCAACATCAACGGCGACGGCACCCCGCTGCGCTACCAGGACAAGCCGAGCAAGGACGGCGCGTCCCGCGACTACTGGTCCTCGACGCTCGGCAACGTCGACGTCCACTACTCGTCCGGGCCCGCCAACCACTTCTACTACCTGCTGTCCGAGGGCAGCGGCGCGAAGACCATCAACGGCGTGAGCTACAACAGCCCGACGTACGACGGCTCGACGGTCACCGGCATCGGCCGGGACAAGGCCACCAAGATCTGGTACAAGGCCCTGACCACGTACCTGACCTCCACCAGCAAGTACGCCCAGGCCCGCACCGCCACCCTCAGTGCCGCCACCGACCTCTACGGGGCGAACAGCACCGAGTACAAGGCCGTCGCCGCCGCCTGGACCGCGATCAACGTGAAGTAAAGATCAACGTGAACTAAAGATCAGCGTGAAGTGAAGACCACCGCGAAGTGAAGCGGAACGGGCCGCACCGGCGATTCCGGTGCGGCCCGATGCGGTCCCCCGGAGTTCCTGTCACAGCCGCTGATCGGCCCTTACGCTGCTCCCATGACTCAACACGTACGCGGCGTGGTGGCCCCCGGCAAAGGCGAGCAGGTCCGGATCGAGACGATCGTGGTGCCGGACCCCGGCCCGGGCGAGGCGGTGGTGAAGGTCCAGGCGTGCGGCGTCTGCCACACCGATCTGCACTACCGGGAAGGCGGCATCAACGACGACTTCCCGTTCCTCCTCGGGCACGAGGCGGCGGGCGTCGTGGAGTCCGTCGGCGACGGCGTCACCGAGGTGGCCCCCGGCGACTACGTGATCCTCAACTGGCGCGCGGTGTGCGGCCAGTGCCGGGCCTGCCGCCGCGGCCGCCCCTGGTACTGCTTCGCCACCCACAACGCGTCCCAGCCCATGACGCTCACCGACGGCACCGCCCTGACCCCGGCCCTCGGCATCGGCGCGTTCGCCGAGAAGACGCTCGTCGCGGCGGGCCAGTGCACCAAGGTCGACCCGTCCGCCTCCCCGGCCGCCGCCGGGCTGCTCGGCTGCGGGGTGATGGCCGGGATCGGCGCCGCCATCAACACCGGCAACGTCGGGCGCGGCGACGCGGTCGCGGTCATCGGCTGCGGCGGAGTCGGCGGCGCCTCGATCGCCGGATCCCGGCTCGCCGGCGCCGCGAAGATCATCGCGGTGGACGTGGACGACCGGAAGCTGGAGCAGGCCCGCTCCCTCGGCGCCACCCACACCGTCAACGGCAAGACCACCGACGTGGTCGAGGCCATCCGCGAGCTGACCGACGGCAACGGCGCGGACGTGGTGATCGAGGCGGTCGGCCGCCCCGAGACGTACCGCCAGGCCTTCTACGCCCGCGACCTGGCCGGCACCGTCGTCCTGGTCGGCGTGCCCACGCCGGAGATGAAGCTCGAACTGCCGCTCATCGACGTCTTCGGACGCGGCGGCGCCCTCAAGTCCTCCTGGTACGGGGACTGTCTGCCGTCCCGCGACTTCCCCCTGCTGATCGACCTCTACCAGCAGGGACGGCTCGACCTGGACGCCTTCGTGAGCGAGACCATCGGGCTCGACGACATCGAGGCGGCGTTCGAGAAGATGCACCGCGGCGACGTCCTGCGCTCGGTGGTGATGCTCTGATGACCTCTGGTGGTGACACCGCGATGACCCGTCCGCCCGTCCGCATCGACCACCTGGTCACCTCCGGCACCTTCTCGCTGGACGGCGGCACCTGGGACGTCGACAACAACGTCTGGCTCATCGGCGACGACCACGAGGTGTACGTGATCGACGCCGCCCACGACGCGGACGCGATCGTCGAGGCCATCGGCGACCGCCGACTGCTCGGGGTCATCTGTACGCACGGCCACGACGACCACATCGACGCGGCCCCGGACGTCGCCGACCGCACCGGCGCCCCGATCCTGCTGCACCCGGACGACGAGGTGCTGTGGCGGATGCGCCACCCCGACCGCGCCCCGGACAAGCCGCTGGCCGACGGCGACGTGCTCACCGTCGGCGGTACGCAGCTACGCGTCCTGCACACCCCCGGCCACTCCCCCGGCGCGGTCTGCCTGCACGCCCCCGCCCTGACCACCGTGTTCTCCGGGGACACCCTCTTCCAGGGCGGACCGGGCGCCACCGGGCGCTCGTACTCCTCGTTCGAGACGATCATCGAGTCCATCCGGGAGCGGCTGTTCGCCCTGCCGCCGCAGACCGTCGTCCGCACCGGGCACGGCGACCCGACGCTGATCGCGGACGAGGCGCCGCACCTGGAGGAGTGGATCGCGCGCGGGCACTGAGGCGCCGGCGTCGCCGAGCTGTTGTTGCGTAGGGCACCGGGCCCCCGGTGCCCTGCCCCTCAATCCCCCAAGCCCCCCATGACACCATCAACCCCGTGATCGACCTGGGCTACTCCCTCTCCCGCCGCTTCCCGGACCCGCCGCAGACGGACTACCGGAGCGCGGATGTGCACGCGCTGCGCCACGATCTGTTCTGCGGCGACGTCTATCTCGCCGACACCGTGGCCGACCGCGAACTGTCCACAGCCTGGGGATGGGTTCCGGTGCTCGATTTCGCCTGGGCGCTGTGCGACATCGTGGAACGGCTGGACCGCGACCCGCGCGGCAGCCGGTCCGCCAGGGCCATCCACGAGGAGCTGGACTTCACCGAATCGGCCGACCGCATGCTCTTCGAGCGCCGCTTCGGCTGGGTCGACATCACCGCCGACTGGGTGCCGCTCGAAGAGGCACCGCTGACCTTCCAGCACTCCGCGCTGCGCCGCGAGGCCCGCGACTTCCTCCAGGATCTGATCGCCGACCTCGTCGACCTGCACGAGGGGCTGGGCGACAACCCGGTGGTCTGGGACCTCCAGGCCCGCTTCCCCCGCGTCTGACGCCTTGACTTGAACCTAAGTTGAAGTCGGAGGCTGACGGCATGGTCGCGCACCACACCGCACGGTGCGCCTCAAGCAGCCTGGGAGACGCCATGCACGCCGTCCGCCTGCACGCCTTCGGCCCCGCCGAGAACCTGACGTACGAGAAGACCGACGACCCCGAGCCCGGCCCCGGCCAGGTACGCATCGCGGTCGCCGCCGCCGGGGTGCACCTGCTGGACGCCGCGCTGCGCGAGGGCCTGACCACCGCCGTCCACCCCGCCCCCGACCTGCCCACCATCCCCGGCCGCGAGGTCGCGGGCACCGTGGACGCCCTGGGCGAGGGCACCGACCCGGCGTGGCTCGGCAGACCCGTCGTCGCCCACCTCGGCATGGTCCCCGGCGGCTACGCCGAACTGGCCGTGGCCCCCGCCGCCAAGCTGCACGCCATACCGGAGTCACTGGACGCGGCGCAGGCCGTCGCCATGATCGGTACGGGGCGTACGGCCATGGGCATCCTCCAGTTCGCGGAGCTGACCGCCGACGACGTGGCCCTGGTGACCTCGGCGGCGGGCGGCATCGGCCAGCTCGTCGTCCAGTACGCGAAGCACGCGGGCGCCACCGTCGTGGGGCTCGCGGGCGGCCCGGCGAAGCTGGCGCGCGTCCGCGAGTTGGGCGCGGACCTCGCCGTCGACTACGACGACCCGGACTGGCCGCAGCAGGTCCGCACGGCATTGGACCCGTCCCGTAACCCCACCATCCTCTTCGACGGGGTGGGCGGCGAGCCGGGCCGCGCGGCCGTGGACCTGCTCGGTTCCGGCGGCCGCCATCTCGTCTTCGGCTGGTCCTCGGGCGGGCTGCGCAGCGGCGGTCCGCTGGAGTTCGCCGAAGGGGAGCTGGCAGCGCGCGGCATCACCTCGCGGTCCGTCCTCGGCCCGCCGATGCTGGAGAAGGCGGGCGGCCCGGACCCGATGCGCACCCTGGAGGAGCGCGCGATGGCGGAGGCGGCGAGCGGCCGCCTCGTACCGTCCGTGCACCGCTTCCCCCTCGCCGAGGCGGCCGCGGCGCACCGGGCGCTGGAGACGCGGGCGACGATGGGAAAGGTCGTACTGATCCCCTGACCCGGCGCCTCACCAGACCTTGCTACTTGGGCACGCTGGCCGCGACATCATCCAGCACGGCGTCCGTCAGCAGCCCGGTGTCCTCCAACACCTCCATGTGGTCCATCACGGTGTTGTTGGCCACCTTGGCCAGCCGCCGGATCATGTGGTTCTTGGTGGCGGCGCGGACCTCGCCGATGGTGATGAAGATCTTCCCGTGCGAGGCGCGCAGCAGATCCACGAAGAGCTGGTCGAACTTCTCGCCGTCCGCGTTCTTCATCTGCTCGACCCACTCCTGCTGTTCGGCGCTGGCCTCGTCCGGTATGGGCGAGGACAGCGCCTTCGCGTCCTCGCGCACCAGCTGGTCGAGCTTGCTGTGCCCGTCGAGCAGATGCATCCCGGCCCGCTTGATCGCCTCGCTCGACGCCTGGTTCTGCGCCATCCGCCCGGCCGGGATCTCCCACAGCCCGGCCTGGCGGACCTTGACCAGGAACGTCTTGTCCAGTTCGCTCAGCGGCCCCGAATTGGCGGCCTCCGCCGCCGACGCCCCCGCCCCGGCCCCGGCCCCGCCGTGCGCGGACGGCATGCCGCTGTCCGCCACCGACTGGCTCCCCCCGTCATCCGCCTGGGAGACCCAGATCCCCGCCCCCGCGACCACCGCCGCCAAGGCGACCCCGACGGCCATCATGCGGCTGCGGTTCGACGCTGCGCCGTGACTGCTGCGCCCATGAGTTGTCATCGTGCCTCCTGGTGGGGGGTGCTGGAGTACGCGAAACACTAAACTTTGCCTGCTGCAAAAAAATGCGTTCGTCAGGAGTGCACAAAAGCACCCACCCCGCCCCGCGATCCCCCCTACACTCCCCGCCCGCAAGCCATTTCGGCCCGCTGCGGCCGATGCGCGGGGATCGTCAGTGCCTCCTGCCAAGCTGTCCCATCCGGCCGTTCAGCCGGGAAGGATCAGGGGGGCCGTACGACGCTCGGGGCCACGCCCCCGCCGTCGAACAGGAGATGCGCGAGGCGGCTACCGCCCTACTGCGGGCGTCTCCCGATGCGCCGCGTCCATGATCTGCCGCATCTCGGCCAGCGCCGACCCCAGCGCCTCCCGGTCCGTCGCCTCCTCGGCCACGACCTCCAACTCCCGCAGCCGCGCGGCCCGGGCCGGATAGCGCTGAATGGCGACGAACTCGCCCCACCACTGGAGGAACGTACGCAGCGGAGCGATCGTGCCGTTCCGCGCGGCCTGCTCGACCGCCCGGTCCAGATGCTCGACGAAGGCGGGCAGCTCCCCGGGCGCGATCTGAGCGACCGCCGCCCGCAGCGCCGACGGAGTGAGGACCGGCATCGGGATCAGGGGCCCGTCGTGGGCGGAGGACTGCTCGGTCATGGCTACAGCTCCTGACGCTCCATCACGCAAACGTGCGCCGCGAGCCTACGCCCGTGCCCCGCCCGCCACGCGGCCCTGATCCCTATCGATCAATCAAGCACCACACCGGATCACAACCGCCCGCCCTTGACGCCCCTTCGCCCACTCACGTCAAAACCGGCAACACCCGCGCCCTCTGCCGCTCCGGGCGAAGCGAGTGAAGCGTCGGAGAACACTGCACGGCGTGTCCAGGAGGGTTTCCGGAACGACGCCTCCACCCTGCCCGAATTACCGCTGCCTGTCCGAGTTGTCCGGACCTCAAGGGACGTAGCGTGAGCCGCCCGTGGCCGTCGCGCCCGAGGCCGCGCCCAGGTTCCGTCGGTTCCCCTCGTTCCCCTCGTGAGGATGACGCAGGTCTGATGCAGGTCAGGTTTCAGCAGCCGCTTCCCCCGGCCGTCGAATCGCACGGAGGCGGCGCTCACGGCGGCGTCGCCGTGGCCGAGCCACCGCCGCGGACGGACCCGCCCCGGAAGCTCGTCACCGCCCGGCGGGCCCGTGGGGCCCGTGGGGCCCGGCCCCGGCTGTACGTCATCGACGGCATCCGCCTGGTCGCCGCCCTCATGGTGGCCCTGCACCACTACGCCGGCACCAACCGCGCCAACCAGCCGGGCAACGCGATCTGGGACCGCCCGGCCTCCGAGATCATGCCCACGCTGTTCCACTTCGCGTCCTTCGGCTGGATCGGCGTGGAGATCTTCTTCGTGATCAGCGGCTTCGTCATCTGCATGTCGTGCTGGGGCCGCACCCCGAAGGACTTCTTCGTCTCCCGCGTGATCCGCCTCTACCCCGCGTACTGGGTCGGCGTGGCCTTCACCACGGCCAGCATGATCGCGCTGCCGGGCGTATGGGAACGGCCCCCGGGGCGGGACATCCTGCTCAACTTCACGATGCTCCAGTCGGGTTCCAACGTCCCCGACGTCGACCTCGTCTACTGGACCCTCTGGTCGGAGCTGCGCTTCTACCTGCTCTTCATGGTCGTGGTCGCCATGGGCCTGACGTACCGCAGGGTCGTCGTCTTCTGCTGCGTATGGGGCGCGGCCGCGATGCTGGCCCCCGTGTCCAAGTTCCCGCTCCTGGTCCTGGCGGCCGACCCCAGCGGCGCCTGGTACTTCATCGCGGGCCTCGCCCTCTACCTCATGCACCGCTTCGGCCAGGACCTGCTGCTCTGGGGCATCCTCGCCATGGCGTGGCTGATGGGCCAGCGCGAGCTGGCGCTGCGGGTCGCGTACGAAGACGTCTCCAGCTGGCGCGGCGCCGTCCTGATCTTCACGGTGTTCCTGCTCGTCATGGTGGCCGTCGCGCTCGGCTACACCGACCGCGTCCGCTGGAAGTGGCTGGTCACCGCCGGCTGCCTGACCTACCCGCTCTACCTGATGCACTACGTCGCGGGCGTGTCGCTGATCAGCCGCCTCCACGACACCATGGACCCCCGCCTGCTCCTCGCCCTCGTCATCTCCGGCTTCCTGGCCCTGAGCTGGCTGGTGCACCGCTTCGTGGAACGCCCGGCCGCCCGCCTCCTCAAGCGCGGCCTGGAGTCCTCCTTCACCCGACTCCGCACGTTCGGCCGCGCGGCCTGACCCGACTCAGCGGCGCAGCAGGTCGATCACCCGGCCGTGCCCTCCTCCCCGTGCCCCGCGGCGAGACGACGCTCCATGAGCGCCATGAACGGACTGAGCAACTCCGCGCTGACGCCCTGCTCCTCGGCGGTACGCAGCAACATCCCGTTGCCCGCCACCATCATGGCGAGGTTCGACGTCACCCCCAGGGTGTAGTCGCCGGTCTCCAGCTGCGCGGCGACCCCGTACGCGTACGGGGCCATGGCCGTAAGCCACTCGACGAGCAGCCCCGCGAACTCCTTCGGCGCCACCTCCGCCCCGCGCATCAGCGCGAAGGCGTGCGACACCCCGGCGAACATGCCGGTCATGGCACTCAGCAGCGCCACATCATGCAAAACGGCCAACCCGGTGTCCTCACCGACGTACCGGGTGCCCGCCGGGACGGCCAGCGTCTCGCGGTGCGCCGCGAACAGCTCCGGCGACCCGCTGTAGAAGACGTACGCGCCGGAATCCGGGACCCCGATCATCGGCGAAACGGCCATGATCCCGCCGCCCACATACCGCGCCCCCCGCGCGCCCGCCCACTCCGCCCGCTCACGGGCCTGCCCGGGGGTGCTCGTGGTGACGTTGACGAGGTCCTTGCCCGTCAGATCGACGTCGGCCAGCACCTCCCGAGGCGTCATCGAGCAGGCACACCACCACAAGCCCACTGGCCGCCACCGCCTCGGTGACCGCCCCCGCAACCGTGGCCCCTTCCCCCACAAGCGCCTCGGCCCGCCCTGCGGTGCGGTTCCACACCGTCACCTCGTACATCGCACCAAGCCCCAGCACACTGATCTTCTTCGCGTCGTGTCTCATGCCGCAAAGACTCATCGCTGAACACCGAGTCAACTCAAGTACCTCTTTAAAGTGGGTAGTTACCCTGCACGTCAGCGACGAGCTGGAGGGCTGGAGCCGAGGCACCACCCTCGACGAGGCCCTGGCCCCGCTGGGCGCCTGGGGCCGCGAAAAC
This sequence comes from Streptomyces botrytidirepellens, assembly GCF_003721215.1. NCBI lineage: Bacteria > Bacillati > Actinomycetota > Actinomycetes > Kitasatosporales > Streptomycetaceae > Streptomyces > Streptomyces botrytidirepellens. Next base: position 54,362 of record NZ_RIBZ01000333.1, on the reverse strand, counting down.
CTCCTCGATCACGCGCCCCACGCCTGACTCCGCCCCGCGACGCCGCAGTCGACATCCGCCCGTGTCCGCACGGCAGAGGCGAGGAGCGCCAGTTTGTCGGCGCTGTCCGTGCCGGGGTCCGGGTGGTGGATGACGAGCACCTGACCGGGCGCGGCGCTGACGCCCAGTCGCTCCACTTTCAGTTGGAGGGCACCGACCTGGGGATGGTCGAGGCGCATGGACGCCCCCGCGCACGTTCGTACGTCGTGCCGGGCCCAGAGGCGGCTGAAGCGGGGGCTGGCGAGGGAGAGTTCGCCGACGAGCTCGATGAAGCGGGGGTCGTCCAAATCGGTGCCGACGGACTCGCGGAAACCGGCGACCAAGTCCACGGTCGCGCTCTCCCAGTCCGGGTAGAGCGCGTGCTCGGCGGGGTCGAGGAACAGGTCGCGCATGCGGTTGGCTCCCACCGCGAGCCGCGGTGACAGGGCGGTCGCCAAGGCGTTGGCGGCGAGCACGTCGAAGTAGCGGCCCTCGACGTGCGCGGGGAGCGGGAGCGCGGCCACGAGCTGGGCCATGCCCGCCGGGACGGTCTCCCGCCGGGGCCGCCGCCGGGGCCGTCGGGGTTTGGCGGCACCCAGGCGCAACAGGTGCGCCGTCGCCTCGTCGTCGAGCCGCAGCACGCGGGCGAGGGACTCGAGGACCTGCACGGAGGGGTTGCGGTCGCGACCCTGCTCCAGGCGCAGGTAGTAGTCGGCGCTGATGCCCGCGAGCATCGCGACCTCTTCCCGGCGCAGCCCCGGCACGCGCCGCAGCCCCACGGCGGGAAGGCCGACCTGCTCCGGGGTGACGAGCTCGCGTCGGGCGCGTACGTAATCGCCCAGCAGGTTCGGTTCGTCGCTCATGCGTCGACGGTAATCGCGCCGTCGCGCACGTGCCTGGTCCTGCCACCCCCAGGATCACGGAGACTCTGGCTCGCTCGGCACCCGGGCGGCAGCGTGGCCCTCGGACCGACATCCACAGCGAGGAGCGACACCCATGTCAACGTATCTGCTGGTACACGGCGCCTGGCACAGCGGACAGTGCTGGGAGCGAGTGGTCCCGCTACTCGCCTCTGCCGGGCACCGGGCGCTCGCGCCATCCCTCACCGGCCACGGCGACCGGGCACACCTGCTCAACCGCGACGTAGGCCTCGACACCCACGTCGACGACATCGTCAGGCTGATCACCGACGAGAACCTCACCGAGGTGATCCTCGTGGGCCACAGCTACGCCGGTCTGGTCATCTCCTCCGCGGCCAACCGCGTCCCGGACCGGATCGCGCATCTGGTCTACCTCGACGCGATGGTCCCGCAGGACGGCGAGAGCGCGGCCGACGTCATGCCCATAACCCAGGACCTGATCGACGGCGCCCTGCGGTCCGAGAGCGGCTGGCGCGTCCCGCCCCTGCCCGAAATGCCACCGCCCACGGGCCTGTTCGGGATCACCGACCCGGCAGACGCCGCCTGGCTGCGCACGACCCTGTCGGACCAGTCGGTCCGCTGCCTCCAGCAACCGGTCCGCCTGGACAACCCGGCCGTGAACACGATCCCCCGGACCCACATCCACTGCGTGGGCGGCGAGCCCAAAGGCTGGCCCCGCCGCCCCGTCCCCCCGACCCAGCCCAACGGCACCCCGTCCCAGGTCTGGGAACTGCCGACCGGCCACGACTGCATGATCACCATGCCGACCGAGCTGACCGACCTACTCCTCAAGGTCGGCTCCCCGCCCACCGCCGCCTGACGTCAGGGCCGGTAGACGCACTCCCCCAACGTCGTGTGCTTCTTCCAGCCCAGCGTCTCGTACAGCGCGCGCCCGGCGTCGGTCGCGCCGAGAACACCGAGGACCGCGCCCTCCTCCACGGCCCGATCGGCGAGCGTACGCATCACGAAGTGACCCAGCCCGCGCCGCCGATGGGCCTCCGAGGTCATCACCCGGTCCACGACCACGGCCTCCCCAAGGGACGCCATCTGCCCCTGGGCCGCCTGCCCGCCCGCCGCATCCATCACCCGGACGTACGTGACGGCCCCGGCGGTCTCCATGGTCACGGTGTACCCCTCGGGCGCGTCCGGGTGCGTGGCCATCAGGTCTACGGCCATCAGATGCCCGGTCTCCTCCCAGGCCACCACCCACCCGGGCGACAGCCAAGGCTCGATCTCCCCCGGCTCCGCGGGCGTCTTCATCCAGGTCCGCGGAACGGACACCGAGCGGGCGGCGCTGCGGACCAACGACTCCCTGACCTCGGGCAGAACATGCCGCCCCACTTCGTCGGGGTTGTCGGCCACCTCGATGTAGTACCCCCAGGACTTCTCGACCGGCGGCACCGTCTGCCGCGAAACAGCCCAGCCCGCCACCCAGGTCCTGACCATGTCCGCAACCATCAAGCCCTCCCGAAGCAGTAATAGCCAGATGCCGGGAGCACACATTACGTCGCCATGCATCCGGCGGCATCTGCTTTACCGGGCGAGGGGCCGACCTGCTCAGCGGCTACCGCCGACGTTGACGTCAATTGGTGATGCCAGAACACGAGGGGGTCCCCTTCGATCACGAACCTGGACGCGTACAGGACCGCCCCCGCCCACGGCACCAACAGCACAGCTAGGCCGGGAGGGAGAAGCCCTCCGGCGGCGCGCCCTCGGCGAACAGCATCTGCACCCGAACCTTGCCCTCCCTTATCTCCCGTGCCCGGCGGTACTCGGGGGAGTCGTACCACTCCCGAATCCGCTCCATGTCGGGGAACTCGATGACCACGAACCGGGAGGAGTCCCAGGCGCCCTCGACGGGCTCGGGCGTGGGGCCCGCGACCAGGTAACGGCCGCCGTGACTGAGGATGGATTTCTGGGCCACGCGTGCGTAGGCCAGGCCGGCCTCCTCGTCGAGCACATCGACGTTGACGATGACGTAAGCACTCACGACGTTCCCCGTTTCCTTTTGGCGCAGACGGTCACGGGAACACTGCCGTTGGTCCTGTAGCAACGTCCAGTCCCCAGCTTGGCCGCACCGCACACGCCGGACTGACCGCAATGCGGGGTGCGCGCAGCCAACGCGCAGCAGACAAGGGGGGCCTGGTGCTGACCGAGCAGGAGCGGGCACTGCTGGCAGAGATTGCGGCAATGGCTGACCGTCTGCACGGGGAGCTGGAGTAGGTGCGTGCACAGGTGATAGAGATCCGGCATGGCCAGCAGCGATGATCCGTCCAGGCCCCGTCCGCGCACCTTCTGATCCATTTTGAGTATGGGTACTCAGGCCTGCGAGTGCTGTGCTGTGCATGGTGAGGCCATGTCGAGCAGCAGGTTATGCCGTTGGATAAAGGGCGTTGGTGTCTCGGCGGCCGCAGCCCATGCGACGTACTGGGTCTGGCAGGCCGCCGAGCAGGGGGCGGGGGAGGCACAACAGGCCAACCCGGACGGGGGGATCGGCGCAGGGTTCTTCGAAGGCGTGCTGGGCCTAATCGCCTTGGTGACGCTGGTGCCGTTGCTCCTGTGGGCGGGGATGCGGCTGTTAGGGGAGCGAGACAATCACCTGCTGGTGACCATGGGATGGGCGATGTGGCTCGTCCTCAACACTCAGATGCCCGATGGCAGCGCCAGCAGGTTGGAAACGGAGTCGTTCTTCGCGGCGTTCGCTGTGGTTGGCGGATTCCTGGCGCTGTTCCGCCCCACCGCGCCGGAAGAGTGATCTTTGGCTCGCCGCGACGGCGTCGGAGCAGCGCTTCCATTGGGCGGCGCGCTCGTCGCCGTCGAGCCCGGCGTGTTCGGGGTTTGTCACCGTCGGGAGTTCGGTGAGTCTGGCGGGGATATCCGTGGATGGGGCACAAGCCGTAGGTCTGTGCCCCACTCATCCGGCCTGCGAGCCAGGCCAGAAGGCGTTCGTCATGCCCGGCGGGACGCCCCGTCCGGCCAGACAATGTCCACTGGGACGCTAGCCTCGCGGGCCTGGTACACCACATCCGCGGTACCGCCGCCCTTGGTGCCCGGCGGCTGCCCGTTCCACACCGCTACCAGCCGATCGGCACGTTCCAACAGCACCGCGTTCGCCGCTTCGTACGCCTGTCGGTTCGCGGTTTCGTGCGGCATCACCAGGACCTCGTTCGCAGCCTCCATCAGCCGGTCAAAGGTCTCGGCGTGGTCGGGCTTCACCTTCACCTGTCGGTAGTCCTGCGACGGAATCACCACGACCAGGCTCCCGCCGACCGCCAGGACCGCTTCGGCGAACAGGCTGTCGCTGCCCTTCGCGATGCATGACACACCGACCAGACCGGAAGGCTCGTAGGCGGCGAGGACCTTGTCCAACTCGGCTCGCACCAAGGGCACCGACTCGTCGGTGAGGTCCATGTGCCCGGTCACAGCGATCGTCGTCATCGCGCCTTCCTCGTCATGTGGTGAGCAGAGTGCGGATGCTACCGCGCACCTCGGCGACGGCCCGGGACGAGCCATTGCCCACCGTGTACGGATACAGCTGCGCCAGTCGGGTGCGCACACGCCCGGAGCGGATGCCGGACGAGACCTCGACGGCGCGGCGTGAGTAGTCGGCAGCGCTGGTGATGTCGCCGATCAGGAAGGCGCATTCGGCGAGCCCGATCCAGTCCAGAGCGTGGCCACGGCCAGTCTTCGCGTTGCGCTGGTCCAGGGCTGTACGGATGTGGCTGGCGGCCTGGTCGGAGTAGGCGCGCGGTTCTGAGCGGGCCAGGTCCAGGAGCCTGCCGCCGGTGACTCCTGCGAGCTCGGCTTCGTCGAAGTAGCCGATCCAGTAGGGCTCGTTGTCGAGTCGACCGGCGTCGCTGAGGGCCTCGGCGGCCTGTCCGGTTGCGCGGTGGAAACTGGATGGCCGGTCCATGCGGGCCAGGGCCCACGCCTCCCGTGTGTGGAGCATCGCCCGAAGCCGCGGACCCGCTGTGTGGCGGGCCCCGTCCTGGGCGAGTCGGACGAGTTCGAGGGCGTCATGTGGGCGGTCGTTGTACAGCATCTGCCGGGCCATATTGGCCAGCACGTTGGCACCGAATTGGGTGTCGCCACCTGCGTGCGCTGCGCGGAGAGCAAGGCGGTAGTAGTCCTGGGCGCGGCGCTGCTGGCCGACGTCCCAGGCCATCGAGGCGGCCGTTCCGGCGAGTTGGGCCATGACCCCGTAGAGGCGCCGTTCGATGGCCGGGGCCTGGTGTTCGTCGAGAGCAGCCACTACCTCGGCGAGCTGCCCGGCGACCGCCTTTCTACGAAGCCCGCCTCCACCGGTGCGGCCCCACTGGCGGAAGGCGCGGGCGGTGGCCTCCAGCTCCTCCACTTCACGCGCGCCTAAGCGGCCGGGGCGGCGCGCCCGGACATCAGCAGCGGCGGGTGAGCGCCATCCGTCGAGGGCGTCGAGGAGTGGGGCGCCGGTGACGGCCGCACCTGCAAGGGCGCGCGTCGCGGCTCGGCGGTCCATCACGAGGTCGCTCCTGGTCAGATCTGCGGCCATGCCGCTGGCGGCGTCCGGCCGCCACGGTACGGCCTCGTTGTCTGTTCTCCCGGAGTGAGGGCCGGGCGGCTCGAGTTGTTCCGGTGCGGTGTCCGTGCGCTCCCAGGGCCGTGGGGCGAGGCCGACGAGGTGGCCGGGGATGCGCAGCCCGTCGGAGATCCGGCGGATGACCTCGATAGAGGTGACTCTGCTGACACCGGTCATGATCGTGCTGACCTTGCCGGGGGTGAGCTGGCAGGCCGCGGCGATCCGGTTCTGCGACAGGCCGCCCCACTTCTTGATCAGGGAGAACGCTGCGGCGAAGTCGTGCTCTTCCAGAGCTCGTCGAAGGTCGTCCCTGTCGAGGACGTCCGGGGCGAGCGGGCCGGGGGTGGTGGCGTCCATGGGTCCAACTTCCGGTCGATCGTAGGCGCACCGATGCTGTGTCCCGAACCAGGAACGAGCGTATTACCGCCTCGGTAACACCCGCCGGTTATCCCGTGATCGCAGTCACGCGGCCAATCTCGATGCGTCAGCCCCTTTACCGATGACGCAGGGAGAGCCTGTGCAGGTCCAACCCAGAACCCCCGTCTGGACGCCCCCGCGCGGCGACGACGTTGAGATGATCGAGGTCGGTGAGTACTGGGACGTCGTACGCGCCCCCGCCGACATCGGTGAACGCGCACTCGCGTTACTCGGCGACGAGACCGGCGCCATCATGGCCGACTACGGCCTCATGTACTGGCTCATCCCTGCGGGCCACGCCCAGACCTGGCAGCTCCTGCGGCGGGAGATCCATGCCCTCGGCGCCGAGCGCGCCGGAGTCACCTACGTCGGCGTACCTCCGGCCGCACACACCACCGGCCCCCGCCTCCACTGGCAGATCCCGGTCGGCCCCGACCGGTACCTGACCGACGCCGACCGGCTGTGCGAGGCCCTGTCACGAGCTGTCTCCGAGGCCGCCGAGGGGGGCGACGGCCCGATGATGCCCCAGGTCTGCGCCCGCTGCGACAAGCCCACCAGTTCCCCGGTCGTGGTCGCCATCGAGCACGGCGCCAGCGTCGGCGGCCGCACCCTCTACGCCTGCCCGGGCAAGTGCGCCGAAAGTTTCCCGAAGCTACGCGATCCGTTCGAGCAGAGCCTCCCGGACCGCTACGGCCCCGGTCAGGCACCCACGCGGGAGTCCCGTCGACACCGCCCTGGTCCATCCGGGGAGACGGCATCGTGAGCGACTACAGCGAGTACCAGGACAAGGCGAACGGCATAGGCAAGGGCAAGCACAGCAAGAACAACAACGCCGGGAAGCACCGTGAGCTGCCTCCAGGTGGCGATCAGGGCGTGGCGGGAGGGTCGAGCGGTTGCATGGTGGCGGCCTTACCGGTCACTACGCTCGGAGCACTGATGGCGGTGGTTCTCACCTGGACGCGGAAGCGGTAGACGACCATGAAGATCAGGACCGTTGGGGCATGCCAGCGACCGGAGTGCGTGGGCGCTGAACCGCACGAGGACGACGAGGGCACTCGCTTCTTCGGGGTACCGGCGTGGGTGATCTGTCTGGTGGCCTGCGCGGCAATGCCGGTCGCGCTGCTGTCCTACACGTACGCCAGCCGCTGAGGATCTGCGCAGGTCGCAATTGGACGCCGTACCGCAAGAAGCCAACTCCCTCTCGCCGACGGGACATCCAGCATGTCACCGTCACGGGCGACGGACCGGACCAAGGGACCTCACACGGCCGCCCTGGCACCGGGTGGCGGCTCGGCGGTGAGCCTGGCCTGCTTGTCCGCCACGGCCACTGGGGCGGCCGGTCCGTTGACCTCGTCGAAGGCGGCGATCAGCTCGTCCAGAGCGGAGCCGCCGGGCCGGGAGTCGCGATCACCGGACATGGGCCCAGTATGGCGTCCGGCTGATGTCAGTGATGGATGTCGAACGCCCCGGACGGCAGACCGTCCGGGGCGTTGTCCGTGCTCAGGCACAGAGCCGACTGTCGGGTTCGAACCGACGACCTTCGCTTTACAAGTTCGTCACCCCTGACGTGGCGATCAGTCCGGTGACGCCTCGCCCCAGCCTGGCCGGTGCGCGAACGGGTCTCGCGATACGGCGATGTGCACCCCTGTTGCCGTCAACGACTGCCGTCAGGCCACCAGCTCAGCGGGCAACAGCCCCGGCTTCAGACCTCTTGATCCGTAGGTTCGGGCACACGGCTGGTGCGGGCCTCGGAGGCGGTTCGGCCTGGTGCCAGTAGAGGGTCGGCGACGGATGCCCTGTGTGGTTGCTGATGTCAGCCTGCCGGGGCGCATTGCCCAGACCCATGGGGCCGGAGAAGCTGCGAACGTGCGCGGATGCTAGCTTCCTTTGCCGTGATGGAGCATCAGGACGAGACCAGGGCGGCCTACGACGGGGTCGTCGAGCTGTATGCGTCGTTGTTCGCTGATCGGTTGGAGACGCATCCGTTCTCGCGCAACATGATCGGCACCTTCGCCGAGTTGGTGCGCGGGACGGGGAACACGCGAGCAGCCGACGTCGGGTGCGGTCCTGGACATCTGACGGCCATGCTCCACGACCTGGGGCTGGACGCCTTCGGACTCGACCTCTCCCCAGCCATGATCGACCACGCCCGGCGGGCCCATCCGGCGCTGCGCTTCGACGAGGCGCGGATGGAGGCCCTGCCGGTCGAGGACGGCGCGCTCGGCGGAGTGCTGGCCCACTACTCGATGATCCATACCCCGCCCGGGGAATTGCCCGCGCTGCTCGCCGAGCAGGTACGTGTCCTGGCGCCAGGGGGCCTGCTCCTGGTCTCGTTCTTCGCGACCGACGGACCGGAGCCGGTCCGCTTCGACCACAAGGTGACGCCCGCGTACAGCTGGCCGGTGGACCGGTTCGCCGAGTTGCTGGCCGGGGCCGGGCTGGTCCCGTTCGCCCGGCTGCTCCACGATCCGGCCTCCGAGCGAGGCTTCCTCGACGCCCACTTGCTGGCCCGCCGCCCCTGAAGCGTGCCCGTATGGATGTCGCTGTCGCCCGCGCCGCGCCAAAGCTGTCGGTGTAGGTACCGTGCGGGCTACTTGGCGGGCGGTTCACCGTGTTCCAGATACACAGGGGGCCCATGGGTTCGGGCCGCCACAGCTTGCTTCACTCGGCGGGAGAGGCGCGGGATCAGGAGCTGGCCGAAGTCTTCCACCATGTGGAATTCGGCGGCCAGTAGCTCGTCAGAGGCGAGCTTCATCGACGCTGCCGTGTCCGGGCTCAACTCTCCGCCGTCGAAGAGGTACAGGACCTTGTCCCCCTCGGCGTCGTTCGGGGCCCAATCGACCACCAAGAGCGGGCCGATGGGGGGCTTGATGCCTAGCTCTTCCTCGACCTCACGACGGCACGCGGACAGAGGCGACTCACCCGTCTCGATGTAGCCGCCGGGAATCTCCCACATCGGCTTGTACGAGGGCCGGACCAGCAGAACGCGGCCTTGAGCGTCGAAGAACAAGGCGCCTGCTGCCATGCGCGGCCGTGCCATCCGCTGTACCTGCTCGTTCTCGGACATGCCGCGAGCCTACTGGCCGTGGGCCCGAGCCCCCGGGGCCGGTGTGGCCACCTACCAGGGACGTAGCTCAGCGTGTGACACTCGGCTGACCAGAGTGAGGGGATCAAAACGGTGCGTGGCATGACTGACCGCCGTCCGTTCGGCAAACGCGTGAAGTTCTACCGCGAGCGTCGCGGCCTCCATCAATGGCAGCTCGGCGAACTGCTCAATCGCTCCGAAGACTGGGTGTACCGGGTCGAGGCCGGAACCATCCCGGTGAACAACGTCAAGATGCTGGCGGACCTGGCGGACGCCCTCCGGGTCCACGTGGAAGATCTGCAAGGGGCCCCGACGCTCCTGGACGATCACGAAGACCACGCGGGCAGTGTGCCCGCCATCCGCGCCGCCCTCATGCAGTCCAGACGGCTGGCTGGCTCCCTGTACGACGCCCGTGAACCGCTGCGCCTGGAGCGCCTTGCCGTCGAGGTCAACGATGCCTGGGACCTGTACCAGCATGCCCAGTACGCGAAGCTGGCCTCGCGCCTCCCGTCGCTGCTGGCAGATGCACGTGTGGCCACGCAGAAACATGCCGCAGGGAAGGACAAGGCCGAGGCTCTGAGGCTGTTCGCCCTCACGTGCCACGTCACAGCAGCATTCCTCCGCAAGCTGGGTGAGACCAACCTCGCCTGGACGGCTGCGGATCAGGGAGATGTCGCGGCCAGCGCGTCAGGGGACCTGACCGCCATCGTCGCGCTGCGTCGGTGCGTCGCGCACGTCCAGCTCGGTGCCGGGCTGGCGGCGGAGGCAGTGAGCGTCACGCAAGATGCTGCCGATGACTTGCCCACGGGCTGGTGGGAGGCGTCACCCGTTTCGCTGTCCCTGTACGGGACGCTTCTGCTGAACGGGTCTGTTGCGGCTGCACGGCTGCGTGACCGCCCTCTGGCCGACCGCATGATCGATAAGGCCCAGCAGGCAGCCGATCGGCTCGGTGGCGACGCCAACGAGATGTGGACGTCCTTCGGTCCATCCAACGTCGAGATTCACCGCCTGGCGCTGGCGCTTGAGTTCGAAGACGTGCAACTGGCCGTCGATATAGCTCCAAGGGTGAAGCCCGCCGGACTTCCCCTGGAGCGGCGGGCGCGGGCGCGTCTCGACGTCGCCCGGGCTTACGGGGAGGCCGGAAGGACAGATGACGCAATCGATCACCTGAAGCGTGCTTACAAGAACGCCCCTGAGCAGATGCGGGCGCATGGGTTCGCCCGCGACCTGGCACGTCGGCTGTACAAGCGCAGTCCGCGACGTGACGTGCGTGAACTCGCGTTGGGGCTCGGCGCACTCGATTAGTCGCTGACTTCTCGACATCGCGGGGTGGACCCGGAATTTTTCTCCGGGTCCACCCCGTGTTTGGTTCCTACGGTTTCCTCATCCAAGCCCGCTTGCGCCTGGGGAGGTTGCCCGCCCGTGGATGTTGACCAAGTAGACGTAGCCCAGATCGGGGAGGCGATCGCCCGTGCCTTGGTCAAGCGGACGGCACTTCCCCCGTACGAGGAACTGCGTGCCCTGCACAAGACGCTGCTGGAACACGTTCAGACGCTGATGCCGCTGGCAGAGAAGCAGGTCGACAGGCTGAACCGGGGCACCGTGGCTTGGTACGAGAAGCGCAGCAGGTTAAACACCATCCCCCACGAGCTCGCCCAGGGCCTTGGCTCCGGCCTGCAATCGGCCGACTGGCACGTGCGAAGCCTGGGCTACACGGTGCAGTTCCTGCTCAACAACTCCGGGCTCGCGCAGGAGCGCGACCGGTGACCTGAAGACCGGGTGGGAGCTGCTGCCCATGGGAAGGACCCGCAGCTCCCGCCCCCAGCCCCGGGGCGTGGTGACTGTGCGGCGGACATCGTCCCGTTCGCCATTCCGCAGATGTCACCCATCGCGCCCAGGGGCGGCGGCGGACACTGCACCGTCCGCTGTCAGCGGTCCGGCTCCCGTTCTCGCTCCAACCCGTTCCGCGGGAAGGGGGCCGGGCCGCGCACAACAACCGCACAAGCAAACCGGACCACCCCTCAAACCTTGGCAGGAGCGGGGTGGTCCGGTCGGAAGTCCCTGTTCAGGACCCCGGTGCCGATGGTACCGGGGACGTCGTCGTGCGCGCTTCGGCACCGCCTTGCCCCGGATGAGTCCAGGTGAAGAAAGGGATCGTGACAAGTGCGAGGCATGCACGGCGAGGTGGGTTCGACGCTGGCGATGGCCGAAGCGTCTACGACACGCTGCCCAGCCACAGCGATACGGGAACCGACGCGGAGCGACCACGACGGGCTCAACCACCGCGCGGCAGCAGCTGCTCCCCGCCCGCCACGTCCGGGGCAGCACGTCTGCTCACGCGGCCGCATCCGTAACGGTGGCAGTACGGCGGCCGACCACATCGAACAGGGGACGACGACCGACCTGCTTCATGCCCGGGCTCCCCTCCCTCGCTGCTGGCCGTTCCTACGCGCACAACAGCGAGGGCCGCAGTCGGCGGACGGCTGGCCATGTAAGCCGCCTCGCGTAGCCGCCCTTCGACGGCTGGCCGGTCGGGCACGTGGTCCTGGTCGTGCCGCTGCTTCTGCGTGTCCGCTGCGATCGGCAGGGCGTACCGGTTCGGCTGTTCCCGGTGCTGACTGTGTCTGGTGGGTCGCTGAATCGGGGTGGCGCGCTGAGTGGCCCGGGGGCGCCGCTGAGCGGGGCGGAAGACAGGAGCGGGCGGCGGCCACGGGCCGCCAGCGCGCGCGGCCCGCGCCAGCGGGCCGCCTTGATCCAGTAAAGAAACTCTGAACAGCTCGGGCAAGGAAGGCCAGGAAAGATCGTAATGCGGGGTGCGCGCAGCCAACGCGCAGCGAACAAGGGGGAACTGGTGCTGACCGAGCAGGAGCGGGCACTGCTGGCAGAGATCACAACTATGGCCGAGCGCCTACGCGGGGAGCTGGAGGAGGTTCGCTCGGAGGTGGCGGAGGTCAGGCGGTGTTCAGCGAGTCACCCACAACCCACCGGACACCCTCCCGTCAGTGTCAACGCGGCGTCGCCGTGCCGCCGACATTGCGGATCATGCGCTGGAGAATGGTGAGGGCGGCCGCGTACTCCTCGTCGGTGATGCCTTCGTGGATCTCCGAGCGCAGTTCGGCAACAAGGTCCTTGATCCGGACCTTGGCGTCTCGTCCGGCGTCTGTGAGGGTCAGACGGTCGGCGTCGTCGGCAGTGAGCCATTCACGGTGAAGGAGGCTGTCAACAGCGTGGCCCATGTCTTCGGGGCTCACCTCATCGAGGAACGCATCCAGCCGGTCGCGGACCTGCGCGCGTGTAAGACCGTTCTCGGCGGCATCGACGTAGTTGAGCGTCCACCACTGCTGCTGGGTGACGTCTACGCGAGCTAATGAGCTGCGGACATGTTGGAGAAGCGCACGGGTGGTGGCCCATGTCCAATAGGCGATGGGCTGGGCTGCCAGGGCCGAGACATCAAGGTGTTCGGGTTCCGTTTCCATGACTGGAAACGCTAGAAGTTGAACCTCAGTTGAGGTCAAGGGGCGATCGACCTCGCCGACAGGGCTCTGAGGGGACGGTCTACGGCTCCTGCCGCGACCTGAGTTCGGCGACTTCCTGCTTGAGGGTCTGCACCTCCGCGTTCAGTGTGCGGAGCTGTTCCCGGACCCCTAGGAGCGCGTCGGCGAGGTTCCCGGCAGCTTCCGCGCTGGCCGGGCCCGTCTCCTCCTCGGAGGTCGCTCGGGGCCTCTCGATGCGCTTGGGCTCGATCAGTTTGCCTTCGGGGCCGATTACGTCCGCAACGTAGCTGCCGCGCCCCTGCACGGTGTAGATCAAGCCCTCTTCGCGGAGCACGCGCAGTGCGCTGCGGGCGGTCATGTTGGCGATGCCGAACCGCTCTTGCAGCTCGCGGTGCGAGGGAAGCTGTTCGCCCGGCTTGATCTTGCCCGCCTTGATGTCGCTCCGGATGGCCTCGGCTGCCTGCTGGTACGGCGGGCGGGCGTCGTGCGTCGGCGGCGTCATGGTCCAAGGGTAGCCGTGTTAGCCCACCTAACACACCCAGACCTTTGAACTCAGACATCTAGCTCACTTGACCTAGCTAGCCTGGCTAGCTCATAGTTGGTGGCCCGGCCGCACAAGCGGCTGGCAACGAAAGGGAGCAAAAGGCATGGCTATGACCCGTATCCGCGTGGGGCTGCTGCCCTCGACGATGTTCATCGCTGGCACCGCCCCGGTGCCGAAGATCAAGGACCCGGAGTCCGGGGCCCTCGCCACCGACCGCGACACCGGCGAGTTCCTGCACACCCTGACCGTCTTCCTCATGGAGGAAGGCCGGGCGGAGCAGATGAAGCTCACCGTTCCGGAAAGCGGTCTGCCGGACGGTCTCCAGCCGGGCACCCCGGTGCGGGTGACGGACCTGTTCGCCACCCCGTGGGCCCGCGTCTTCAACGGCCAGCTCTCCGAGGGCGTGGCCTACCGGGCGGCGAAGCTGGAGCTTGCGGCGGTGGCCAAGTGACGCCCGCTCGCGAACGGGCTTACCCGGTCGCCCCGGAGAGCGGGGACCACGATTCGCGCTTCACCAACGGCCTGGCGCTGGACGTGGCCGAGGTGATCGAGGCGCACGGCTACCCCAAGTTCACCTCCGGCCGTGACCTGCTGGAACTGCGCATATCCCTGTACCGATTCCTCTACAAGGACGCACTGTGACTCTGGGAGAAATCATCGGGTCCGCCCCGGCTCTGGCCGGGGCGGCCCTGGCCCTGACCCTCGGATGGGCCCTGTGGTGGCTGGTGCGCTACATACGCGCCGACACGATGACGCGGGCCAGCATCCGGCAGGCCATACGCGTCCGCCGGGGCTGGCGTCGACTGGCCCCGATGGCCGGACTGTCGGTGACCGACAAGACGCCCCCGGCCGTGATCGTGGCGCCGGACGGGAAGGTGCCCAAGCCCAAGGTCCTCATCCCGAAGATCAAAGTCACCGCCGACCGGTACGGCGTCCTGGTACGGGCGGTGTGCCTGCCCAAGGTCAGCCTGGCGGAGTTCCAGAGGGCGGCCCCCTACCTGGCCGACGCCTGGCGCTGCACACGAGTCTCGGTCCTCCCCGACAAGCCGGGGCAGCTGGTCATCCGTGGCGTGCGTGTTGACCCACTGGTCGTCCGCACCGAGCACACTCCCACCGGCAGGGTGCCAGAGGAGCTGGCGGTGTGGCATCTGGGGCTGGACGAGTACGCACAGCCGGTGAGCGTCAGCCTGTCCGACGTGCCCGGGGTCACCGTGGCCGGACTGCCCGGCTTCGGCAAAACGTCTCTGGTGAACCGGCTCCTGTGCGACACCGCTCCGTCGGCGGCGATTCAGTACGCGGTGGCCGACGGCAAGGTGACCTACTCGGATGAGGGCGACTACGCCGACCTGGCACAGCGGGCGTTCGCGTTCGTCGGCGATGACCTGGCCGAGGCGAACGTGTTGTTCAAGCGGCTGGTGAGGCTGCGGCGGGACCGCTCGGCGTCCATCCGTGCTCTGCTGGGCGTGAAGAACATGTGGCACGTCGGGCCCTCGGAGACCTGGCCGCTGACCGTGCTCATCGTGGATGAGGCGCACACCTACTTCCGTGACTACAAGGGATCGGACCCGCAGACCAAGAAACTCGCTGCCCTGGCCGCCGAGAACGCGCGGCTGGTTGAGGACCTGGTGAAGAAGGGCCGGAGCGTCGGAATCCTGGTGATCATCGCGACGCAGAAGGCGACCGGGGATGCCATCCCCACCTTCATCCGGGACGTGTGCCCGGTGGGTCTGTCCTTCGCGCAGAAGACCGCTGAGGCGGCCGTGGTCGCCTTGGGCGAGGACATCCGGAACTGGCCGGACGCCAATCCAACTGCCCTCCAGGACCCGGCCTACGTCGGCGTGGCCTCGATGGCCCACCAGGGCCGACCCGGCTTCACCCGCATCCGCACCCCGTACGTGGCCGACGACGACGCGGCCCGCATCGCCACCGCCACCGCACACCTGACCCGCGACCCCGCCGACCTCCTCAACGATCAACTGACCAACGGCCCTGGGGCGCCGGTCCTCCTCACCAAGTGACGATCTTCGAGCAACCGACACCCGGAAGGAGGTGAATCCCTATGTCTGAGGACCGGATCACTCAGCGCACCGTGACCGTGGTCATGGGCATCATCGCGGCCCTGGCCTTCGTCTTCTCCTTCGGCAACGTCTGGGCCCTGGCCCTGCGCCTCGGCGTACCCGCCCCGATCGCTCCGCTGATCGCGCCCATGGTTGACCTGTCTGTGGTCGGCCTCTTGGTCGCCCTGCGCTACCTGTCCCTGCGCGGCGTCCCCGCCGAGCACATCAAGGCCGCAACGCGGCTGATGCATCTGTCTGGGCTGTTGACGCTGGCCCTCAACATCGCCGAACCCATCGCCGCCGGACACTACGGCCGCGCCGCCGTGGACGCGGTCGCCCCGCTCCTCCTCCTGGGCTGGGGAGCCGTCGGCCCGCAACTCCTCCGCCACTTCAACACCGTGGCCCACACCGCTCCGACCATGGCAGCGCCTTCCGCTCCGGTTGAGAAGGACCCGGTCCCCGAGCCTGGGCCTGGCCCGGCCCCCGAACCGGCGGCGCGCCCCGTCACGCCCAAGTCGGAGACCTCCCCGGCGGTCACCGTGCCCGCGCCGCTGCTGAAGGCAGCCCGCACCATCGCCGACAACTACCAGGCCGAACACGGCGAACCCATCACTGCGGCCCAGCTCCGGACCCGGCTCGGCGTCGCGCTGCCCCTGGCCACGGCCGCCCACGCACAGCTCTCCGCCTGATCCCCCCGCCGGCCGTTCCGGCAACCCAGACCCTCAGCCCCACCGGGCTTAGTCCGTCATGCCCCGAGCAGCACCCGCAGCCCTGGCCCAGTGCTGCCCGGGGCCCTCCCTCACCTTGAAAGGATGCGTCACCCGTGAAAGCCCCCCTGGACCTGCGCCACGTGGCGAGCCTGGCCCTGCGGGACCTCATCCACCTTGCCCACCTCCCCGACTTCGAACGCGTCCAAGACCAGATCAGCCAAGTCCGCGGCTGCACCCGACCCGTGCAACTCGTCGGCTCCACCGAAACCCGGGACGCGGCGACGAACGCCGTTGTCCGCTCGTACCGCACCGCTGACGAACCCACTGGGCGGCTGCTCACGGCGTGCGGCAATCGCCGCTCCTCCCGCTGCCCGTCCTGCTCGCGGCTGTACGCCGCTGACACCTACCACCTGATCCGGGCCGGACTCTCCGGCGGCAAGAACGTGCCGGAGACCGTCCGCAGCCACCCTCGGCTGTTCGTCACCCTCACCGCGCCGTCCTTCGGGCCGGTCCACAACCGCCTCACCACCGACGCGGGCGAGACCCTGACCTGCCGCTGCGGCGAACGCCACGGGCCCGATGACCCGTCGTTGGGCACGCCGCTGTCCCCGGCGACCTACGACTACGCCGGAGCCGTGCTGTGGAACGCCCATGCCGGAGCATTGTGGGCCCGCTTCACCACCTACCTGCGCCGCGAGCTGGCCGCGCACCTCGGCATCACCCAGAAGGCGCTCAACGCCGCGCTACGCGTCTCCTTCGCCAAGGTCGCCGAGTACCAGCGGCGCGGCCTGGTCCACTTCCACGCCGTGATCCGCCTCGATGGCCCCGAAGGCAGCAACCAGCCCCCGCCCACCTGGGCCACGGTCGACGCTCTCACCCACGCGGTCACCAAGGCGGCCGAACGGGCCGTGCTCACCGTGACGTCCGACGCCATCGGCGAACGCGAAATCGCCTGGGGCGATCAGATCGACATCCGCGAAATCACGGCCCTGGGCGACGGCGAACTGACCGACCAGAAGGTGGCCGCCTACGTCGCCAAGTACGCCACCAAGAGCGCCGAGGACTCCGGCACCGTGGATCACTCCCTGCGCTGTGCCCACTGCGCCGGACGCGGCTACCAGCGCGGCCCGGACAGCTTCCGGGACCTGTGCGATCAGTGCGACGGCACCGGGCAGTTCGAGCCGATTGCGGATCTGCGCGTGCACAGCCACGTCCGCCAGATGATCCGCACCGCCTGGGACCTCGGCCACCTGCCGGAATTCGCCGACCTCAAGCTCTGGAAGTGGGCACACATGCTCGGCTTCCGGGGCCACTTCTCCAGCAAATCCCGCCGCTACTCCACCACCCTCGGCGCACTCCGCGACATCCGCCGAGCCTGGCGCACCGAGCAAGCCCGCGCCGCAGACGACCGGACCGAGCTGGACGAGGAAACCACCCTCGTCGTCTCCCACTGGCAATACCTGGCCTCCGGCTACAGCCCCGGCGAAGAACTCCTCGCCGCACAGGTACGCCACGACCTCGCCCAAGCCGAACGCCGCAAGACAGAAGGAGACCCGTGGCTGTGAGTAGGTGCCTGTCATCGACGCACACGGCCCTGACCATCCCCGAGGTCATGACTGCCCTGCGCTTGAGCCGGAGCAAGGTCTACGACCTCATACGAACCCACCAGTTGGCCAGCTTCACCGTCGGGCGCGCCCGGCGTGTGTCTCCGGACAGCCTGCGCGCCTTCATTCAGGAACAGATCGAGGAGAACGCGGCCTGATGGCATCCCAGAAGAGGAACCCCAACGGCGCCGGAAGCATCTGGCAGCGCAAGGACGGACGCTTTGAGGCGCGGGTCTACGTCCCTCAGCCTGACGGCACCCGCAAGCGCAAAACCGTCTACGGCGCCACCTGGACAGAGTGCGACGAGAAGCGTCAGGAACTCGTCCGGCGGGACCGCCAGGGAATCCCCACGCCTTCCCGGTCCGCCAAGCTCTCCGAATGGCTGCCGTACTGGTTGGAAGAGCACATCAAGCCGCAGCGCAAGCGCACCACGTACATCAAGTACGAGATGCACGTACGGCTGTACCTCATAACGCAGTTGGGCACGCGTCGGCTGGAATCGCTCACCACGGCGAACGTGCGACGCATGCTCAAGAACGTCACGGCTCAGGCGTCGGCCGCGACCGCGAAGGAGGCGCATCGGGTCCTCCGTACGGCACTGACGACGGCTTGCCGTGAGGAACTGATCAGCCGCAACGTCGCGCAGCTGGTTCCCGCGCCGCGCGTCGAGCCCCGGGAGCTGCGGCCGTGGACGCTGGACGAGACCCTGACGTTCCTGGAGGCGGCGCGTTCGGACCCCCTGTACCCGGCGTTCGTCCTGGCGGTCGCGCTGGGACTGCGCCGTGGGGAGATCCTGGGCCTGCACTGGCGAGACGTGGACCTGGAGCGGCGCACGCTGACCGTGCGGTCCCAGCTCCAGCGCGGTGGCAAGGAGCTGTACGTGGACAGCACCAAGAACCGGCGTGCGCGGACGATCCCGATCCCGTTGATGTGCGTCGCCCCGCTCCGGTGGCAGCGCCTCCGGCAGGCCAACCAGCGCACCGCTGCCGGAAAGGACTGGCAGGCTGGCGGCTACGTGTTCACCACGCGCAGCGGTCGGCCCATCGAGCCGCGCAACCTGAACCGGTCCTTCGACCGGATCACGGAAGCCGCCAAGCTGCCTCGGGTGCGTCTGCACGACACCCGGCACGGATGCGCCTCGCTACTCTTCGCGGCCGGGATCGCCCCGCGCGTCGTGATGGAGATCTTGGGCCACTCGCAGATCGCGGTCACCATGAACGTCTACACCCACGTGAACGACGACAGCCGTCGTGAGGCGATGGGCCACATGGACCGGCTGCTGAGGCGCCGAAGGTAGGAGACTGCCGTCAACTTCTGCCGTCAACGCCCCCACGATCCAAGATCGCGGGGGCGTTCGGCCTGGTGAGGCACAGAGCCGACTGTCGGGTTCGAACCGACGACCTTCGCTTTACAAGAGCGGTGCTCTACCAGCTGAGCTAAGTCGGCGTCCCCAGCAGTGTACCCACCACACCGGGGTGCTCCGTTCGAAAATTCTGGTGTCCGGAGTAGAGACAGGGCGGGGGTGGGCGGTATAGCGTCACGCCAATCCACGTGCAGTGGACTAGACCCCTACCTTTACTCGGATCGTCCGGCACGTTCCTGCCGGTGAAGGGACCAGATCACCATGGCTACGGTCACGTATGACAAGGCGACCCGGATCTACCCGGGCACCGAAAAGCCCGCCGTCGACCAGCTCGACATCGGCATCGAAGACGGCGAGTTCCTCGTTCTGGTCGGCCCCTCGGGCTGTGGGAAGTCCACGTCGCTGCGGATGCTGGCGGGGCTGGAGGACGTCAACGGCGGGGCGATCCGGATCGGCGACCGCGATGTGACGCACCTGCCGCCGAAGGACCGGGACATCGCGATGGTGTTCCAGAACTACGCGCTGTACCCGCACATGACCGTCGCGCAGAACATGGGCTTCGCGCTCAAGATCGCCGGGGTCAACAAGACCGAGATCCGGCAGAAGGTCGAGGACGCGGCGAAGATCCTGGACCTCACGGAGTACCTGGAGCGCAAGCCGAAGGCGCTGTCCGGTGGTCAGCGGCAGCGCGTGGCGATGGGGCGGGCCATCGTGCGGGAGCCGCAGGTGTTCCTGATGGATGAGCCGCTGTCGAACCTGGACGCCAAGCTGCGCGTGCAGACCCGTACGCAGATCGCGAGCCTCCAGCGGCGGCTGGGGATCACGACGGTGTACGTCACCCACGACCAGGTCGAGGCCATGACCATGGGCGACCGGGTGGCCGTCCTCAAGGACGGGCTGCTCCAGCAGGTCGACACTCCGCGGAACATGTACGACCGGCCGGCGAACCTCTTCGTGGCGGGCTTCATCGGGTCGCCCGCGATGAACCTGGTCGAGGTGCCGATCATCGACGGCGGTGTGAAGTTCGGCAACAGCGTGGTCCCGGTGAACCGGGACGCGCTGGGCGCCGCGGCCGACAAGGGCGACCGTACGGTCACCGTGGGTGTCCGGCCCGAGCACTTCGACGTGGTGGAGGCGAACGGCGGGGCGGCGAAGTCGCTGACCAAGGCCTCCGACGACGCCCCGGCCGGTCTCGCGATCACCGTCAACGTGGTCGAGGAGACGGGCGCGGACGCGTACGTCTTCGGTTCGGCCGAGGTCGGCGGCGAGAGCAAGGACCTGGTGATCCGGGTCGGCAGCCGCCAGGTGCCGGAGAAGGGCGCACAGCTGCACGTCGTGCCGCAGCCGGGCGAGGCCCACGTCTTCTCCACCT
The DNA here is from genome assembly GCF_003721215.1 of Streptomyces botrytidirepellens. NCBI lineage: Bacteria > Bacillati > Actinomycetota > Actinomycetes > Kitasatosporales > Streptomycetaceae > Streptomyces > Streptomyces botrytidirepellens. Next base: position 34,223 of record NZ_RIBZ01000333.1, on the reverse strand, counting down.
CCACCGGGGAGCGGCTCAGCGACTGATGTCCGTGAGGTGAGGCGCCGTCTTCCGCTGTGCGGGGGCGGCGCCTCACTCATGTCCGCGGCAGCCCACTGTCGCGTTGTGGCATTGTCGATAAATTCCTCGACATTCCGGTCTTTTCGATTCCGTTCGTCAACGCCCCCGCGCGCAAGAACGGGTTTCCATCACCCGGGTCGGTGACTCAATGTCGCCAAATCATCGCTCCTCGCTACGATCCCTCCCGTGAACACCGCAGCCCGCCGTATCGGCAGAACCCTCGCGCTCGTCCTCCCCGTCGTGCTCGTCCTCTCCGGAACGCTCGCCGTCACCCGCGTCCCGTGGGCCTCGCCGAGCGCCGAGTCGCAGATCCTCACCGCCTCCTCCGACCGCGCCTCCACCCACGCCGTCCACCGTGCCCCGCACGAGCTGCTGCGCGACCGGCTGCTCGCGGAGTTGCAGGAGAAGGACCCGGGAGTGGCCCTCACCCACCTCCAGGTCGCCACCAACGAACGGCCGTCGCTGGCGCGGCACTGCGCGGACATCGCCCGTGCGCTCGGCCGCGCCGCGGTCGCCAAGTACGGGGGTACGAACCGGGCCCAGGCGTACGCCCGTCCCGTCTGCGACACCTCGTTCGCGTCCGGCATCACCCAGGCGTACCGCTGATCACGTCCGGGCCCCACTCCCCGTGCGGTCACCGCGCCACCGCATATGGTGCGATCCATGACCGATGACCTCCACAGGCCCGGGCACCACGCTCACCACCCGCATGCCCCGCGCCCCACACAGGCCGTCGTCCTGGCCGGGGGCCAGGGCTCGCGGCTGCGTCCGTACACCGACGACCGTCCCAAGCCGATGGTCGAGATCCCGGGTACCGGGACCCCGATCATCGGCCATCAGCTGGCCTGGCTGGCCGCCGAGGGGGTCACCGACGCGGTCGTCTCCTGCGGTCATCTCGCCGCCGTCCTCCAGGACTGGCTGGAGTCGGCGGAGCTGCCGCTGCGCGTGACGACCGTCGTCGAGAAGGAACCGCTCGGCCGCGGCGGGGGCCTGAAGTTCGCCGCCGCCCGGCTCCCCCACGCCGATCAGCCCTGGTACGCCACCAACGGCGACATCTGGACCCGCTTCTCGCTGCGCGAGATGGCCGACTTCCACCATGAACGCGACGCCGTCGCGACGCTCGCGCTGGCCCGGCCGCGCATCCCCTGGGGGGCGGTGGAGACGAACGAGTTCGGTCACGTCCTCGACTTCATCGAGTCGCCGCCCTCCCCGTATCTCATCAACGCGGGCGTGTACGTCTTCTCCGCCGCCTTCACCTCGCTGCTGCCGGAGCGCGGCGACCACGAGCGGACGACGTTCCCGCGGCTCGCGCGCGAGCGGCGGCTGGCCGGGTTTCCGCTGCCCCACGGGGCGTACTGGCGGGCCATCGACACCGCCAAGGACCTCACCGAGGCCGCCAAGGAACTCTCCTCGGGTCCCCCGCCGTCCGGGCGCGGCTCGCTGGAGTCAACGCCCGTGCGGCCGTTGCACGACTAAGTCCCGGTACGCCGAAGGCCCTCCGCGCTCACGTCTGCGCGGAGGGCCTTCCGCCTCCGTACGGTTCAGCCCAGCAGACCGCCCAGCGCGGCCTCCTCCTGCGCCGGTTCGCCCTCGTCGTAGGAATCGGCCGCCGGGGCGCCCCCGCCCATGCCGCCGCCCTCCGAACTCGTCCCGCCCAGGCCCGCGCCGCCCCCGCCGCCGAGGGCCGGCGGGCCCGGTTCCGTCATCGGGGCCTCGGGGCGGCTCGGGGTGCGGGGGGTCGTACGGTGGCGCCGCGCCTGGCCGGGGCTGCCGGTGCCGCTCGCCGAACCCGTCGCGCTGGGCCTGCCCGAGGTGGCGGACGCCGACGGGGAGGCGGAGGGGGTCCGACGGTTCAACGGGGCGCGGTACGACGGCGATCCGGGCGTTTCCACCGCGCCGCCCACCCCGCCGCGCGGGCTGGTCTCGGGCTTCCGGGGCAGCGGCGAGCCGGGGAGGCTGTTCCTCGGCACCTCGCGCGGCTCGGGCGCCCGGACCGTCTCCGAGGACCGTACGGCGCCGCCGATCGTCGAGCCGAGCAGCAGGGTGAGCCCGGCCACCACCATCGCCATGACGGTGCCGCGGCGCAGCACCCGCCGCCGCAGCGCCCACAGTTCGACGCGCGGGCCGAGCCGCCGCCAGGCCTCGCCCGCGAGACGGGCGTCGGTCGAGTACACCGGGGCGCCCGCGATGATCAGCGGGCTCCAGGCGGCGAGGTAGATGATGTCGGGCGCGTCGTAGACCGGTACGGTCCGCCAGCTCACGGTGAGGATCAGCGCGGCGGACAACACCGCGCCGACGCAGGCCGCGAGCCGCTGCCACAGCCCGAGGACGGTGAGCACGCCGACCACGATCTGGAGGAACGCCACGGTCAGCCCGGCGCCCACCGGGTGCTCCAGGGCGAGGTCGCGCAGCGGCTCGGCGATCGGCCAGGGGTGCAGGGACTGGAGCCAGGTGACCATCGAGCCGCGCTCGCCGCCGTCGAAGTAGACGGGGTCGGAGAGCTTGCCCATGCCCGCGTAGACGGAGATGAAGCCGAGGAAGATGCGGAGCGGGAGGAGGACGACGCCGAGGTTCATCCGGCGGTCGGGGTAGTACGCGTGCCGCACCTGCTCGGAGGGGCGCCGCGGGCTCGGGACCTGGGGACTTTGGTGGGTCTGCGGCGCTTGACGGGTCCGGTGGTGGGCCTGCCGGGTCTGGTGGTGGGCGGCGTGCGAGGGCCGGGGGACGCGTGGCGTCGGGCCGGTGCGGTGCGTGGCGTCCGACTCCCGCGGGCGCGGTGGCCGCCCGGTCTCCGGCGCCGGGTCCCGGCGCGGGTTGCGCGGCCCGATGACCGTGGGCGGGCCGGTGACCGCGGGCGGGCCGTCGTCGAAGGTGACCCGGGGCAGCACCTGGGTGGTGCCCACGTCCTCGGGGCCGTCCACGGTTTCGGAGTACCGCACGGCCTGGAGGAGTCGGGTCGCCGCCGTGTCCCCGCCGGGCCGGGTGCGCCCGCTCCACACCACGGGCGGGCGGCGCCGGGGCGCGGCCCCGGTCCCGATACCGGCGAGCCGGGCCGTGTCCGCCAGCGCGCTGCTCACGACCGGGGAGGAGAGCTGCACCCGGAAGCTGGGGGGATTGACGGCGACCTTCGCAGGGTCACACGGCACCTTGGCCATGGTCAGCTGCGGCTCGTCGTCGAATCCCGACGCGCGTCCCGCCAGGGGCGTGCGGAATTTTCTGGTCTCCACGCTCAACTAACCGAGTGACCGGCGGGAAAGACACTGCCGGGGACGGTGTGATCTGTCGGGGGACCGTCAAGATCGTCCAGCGTCCCCCACCCCGCCCGGTCCCAGTGGACCGGCGGGGCGGAGGAGACCGTGCGTCGTACGAAGGGTTACGCCCGGCGCCGCGACGCCTCGTACAGCACCACGCCCGCCGCGACACCCGCGTTGAGCGACTCCGCGCCGCCGGGCATCGGGATGCGGACCCGGAAGTCGCAGGTCTCGCCGACCAGTCGGGACAGGCCCTTGCCCTCGCTGCCGACGACGATCACGACCGGGCCGTCCAGCGCCTCCAGGTCCTGAAGCTCCGTCTCGCCGTCCGCCGCGAGGCCGACGACCGTGAGGCCTGCCTTCTGGTAGGACTCCAGCGCCCGGGTCAGGTTGGTGGCGCGCGCCACCGGGGTGCGGGCGGCGGTGCCCGCGGAGGTCTTCCAGGCCCCGGCGGTCATCCCGGCCGCGCGCCGCTCCGGTACGACCACGCCGTGGCCGCCGAAGGCGGAGACGGACCGCACCACGGCGCCCAGGTTGCGCGGGTCGGTGACGCCGTCGAGGGCGACGATCAGCGGGTCCTCGCCGTCGTCGAAGGCGGCCGCGCTCAGGTCCTCGGGGTGGGCGTAGTCGTACGGCGGGACCTGGAGCACGAGGCCCTGGTGGTTGAGCCCGTTGGTCATCCGGTCGAGCTCGGCCTTCGGGGCCTCCATGAGGTGGATGCCGCCGCGGTCGGCGGCGATCTTCAGCCCCTCGCGCACCCGGTCGTCGCTGTCGATGAACTGCTGCACGTACAGCGTGTTCGCCGGGACGCCCTCGCGCAGCGCCTCGACCACCGGGTTACGGCCCACCACCAGCTCGTTCGTGCCCTTGGCGCCGCCGCGGCGCGGGGCCGGGCGCTTGGCGGCCTGCCGGGCGCGGGCGTTGGCGATGCGCTGCTTGGCGTGTCCCTTGCGCGCCTCGGCGGGCGGGGTGGGGCCCTTGCCCTCCAGGGCCCGGCGCCGCTTGCCGCCGCTGCCGACCGTCGCGCCCTTCTTGTTGCTGGTACGGCGGTTCCTGCGCTGGCTGTTGCCGGCCATGAATGTCACCTATCTCTTCACTGCTCAGCGCTGCTCGGCAAACGGCAACGGGCAACGGGCAACGGAAAAACGTCGAACGTCACACGCGTCTACGGTCGTATGTACGGTCATACCAGTGTGCCGCCCGGCTCAGCGGGCGGCACAAAGAGCGAGGTCAGCGGGTGCCCAGCTCCCAGCGCGGACCGGACGGGGTGTCCTCGATGACCAGCCCCGACTGCTGGAGCTGGTCGCGGATCGCGTCCGCCGTCGCGTAGTCCTTGCGACCGCGCGCGGCCTGGCGCTGCTCCAGGACCAGCCGGACGAGCGAGTCGACCACACCGTGCAGGTCCTCGCCGCGGTCCGAACCGCCCGACCAGTGGTCGTCGAGCGGGTCCAGGCCCAGCACGCCGAGCATGGCCCGCAGCTCGGCCAGCCGCGCGACCGCCGCCTCCTTGTCGTCGGCGGTGAGGGCGGAGTTGCCCTGGCGGACGGTGGTGTGGACGACCGCGAGCGCCTGCGGCACCCCGAGGTCGTCGTCCATCGCCTCCGCGAACGCGAGCGGCACGTCGGCCGCGGGCTCGACGGTCCCGGCCTTCTCCACGACCCGCTGGATGAAGCCTTCGATGCGCGCGAACGCGGACTCCGCCTCGCGCAGGGCCTCCTCGCTGTACTCGATCATGGAGCGGTAGTGCGGGGTGCCCAGGTAGTAGCGGAGCACGATGGGGCGCCAGCGCTTGACCATCTCGGAGACCAGCACCGAGTTGCCGAGCGACTTGCTCATCTTCTCGCCGCTCATGGTGACCCACGCGTTGTGCACCCAGTACGTGGCGAAGTCGTCGCCGAACCCCTTGGCCTGCGCGATCTCGTTCTCGTGGTGCGGGAAGATCAGGTCGACGCCGCCGCCGTGGATGTCGAAGGCGCTGCCCAGGTACTTGTGCGCCATCGCCGAGCACTCCAGGTGCCAGCCGGGGCGGCCGCGCCCCCACGGGGTCTCCCAGCTCGGCTCGCCGGGCTTGGCCGCCTTCCACATGGCGAAGTCGCGCGGATCGCGCTTGCCGGTCTCGCCCTCGCCGCTGGGCTGGCGCAGCCCGTCCAGGTCCTGGTTGGAGAGCCGGAGGTACTCGGGGTACGAGCGCACGTCGAAGTAGACGTTGCCCTCGGCCGCGTACGCGTGACCCCGGTCGATCAGGCCCCGCATCATCTCGATCATCTCGGGGATGTGGCCGGTCGCCCGCGGCTCATACGTCGGCGGCAGGCAGCCGAGAACGTCGTACGCGCTGGTGAAGGCGCGCTCGTTCGCGTAGCCGATCGACCACCACGGGCGGCCCTGCTCGGCCGACTTGGTGATGATCTTGTCGTCGATGTCCGTGACATTACGGACAAACGACACGTCGTAGCCGCGGTACGCGAACCAGCGGCGCATGATGTCGAAGTTGAGCCCCGACCTGATATGCCCGATGTGCGGGGCAGCCTGCACGGTCGCGCCGCACAGGTAGATCGAGACACAGCCCGGCGTGAGCGGGGAGAAGTCACGGATCTGCCGGGCACCGGTGTCGTACAGGCGAATAGTCACGCGTCAAGGGTAGTCGGAACCCGGTAGTGCCCCGCGACCCGTCGGCCGCGGGGACACAGAAGCGTGACACTTCACCGTGACGCCTCTCTCAGAGGCTGCCGACGACCTTGCGGGCGGCGATCCGCACGACGATGCGCTCGTCGTCCTGGCCCGAGGCCGGGTTGAACTCGGCGTACTTCTTTCCCGTGTACTTGAGCGACAGCTCGTCGATCAGCTTCTGGGCGCCCTCGGTGGTGTAGCTCGCCGTGCCGCGGATCTCGGCGTACGTGTACGGCGCGTCCGCGGGCTGCACCAGGACCGTGACGCGGGGGTCGCGGTCGATGTTCTTCTGCTTCCGCCGTCCCATGGTGGTCGAGAACAGCAGCTCGTCGCCGTCGCGCTTCACCCACACCGGTGACAGCTGAGGGCTGCCGTCGGGCTGGGTGGTGCCGATGATGACGAAGACGGGGGTGTCGAGGACGCGCTTGAGGTCGTCGGAGAGTGTGGTGGCCACGGGGTGCTTCCTTTCCTCGCGCCGAGCTGGGCGGTGGTACGGATGAGATGCGCGTTACCCGATCCGTACCCCACACACCGTCAAGATTGCGGGGCCCGCTCCGAGGAACGGCCCGTACGGCGGAGGAATGCCCTCCGCCACACCGGGCCCGCCAGGCATCCGCGCGGCTAGCGCCGCACCACCAGCGCGGTCGCCACCGCCGCCAGGCCCTCGGCCCGGCCCGTCAGGCCCAGCCCGTCCGTCGTCGTACCCGAGACCGAGACGGGAGCGTCGATCGCCGACGACAGCGCCTTCACCGCCTCGTCCCGGCGCTTGCCGATCTTGGGGCGGACGCCGATCACCTGGATCGCCACATTGCCGATCTCGAAGCCCGCCGCCCGCACGATCCGGGCCGCCTCCGCCAGCAGCGTCACCCCGGACGCGCCGGACCACTCGGGGCGGCTGGTGCCGAAGTGGGCGCCGAGGTCGCCGAGGCCCGCGGCGGAGAACAGCGCGTCACAGGCGGCGTGGGCGGCCACGTCGCCGTCGGAGTGCCCGGCCAGGCCGTACTCCTCGCCCTCCCACAGCAGACCCGCGCACCACAGCTCGCGGCCCTGCTCGAAGGCGTGCACATCCGTGCCGATCCCGACCAGGGGAAGCGCGGGGAGCCCCGCCGCGGGCGGCCGCTCAGAAGCCATCGTTCTTCCTCCTGCGCGCGAGAACCGCCTCGGCCAGCACCAGATCCAGCGGCCGGGTCACCTTGAACGCCTCCTCGTGGCCGGGCACGACCACGACCTCGACGCCCATCCGCTCGACCATGCCCGCGTCGTCCGTCGCGCCGTCGCCCTCCAGGACGATCTTCTCGTGCGCGGCGGCGAGCGTGGCGCGGTCGAAACCCTGCGGGGTCTGTACGGCGCGCAGCAGGGCGCGCTCGGGGGTGCCGACGACCGGCTCGGGCTCACCGGCCCGGTCGCCGGTGCGCGGCTCGACCCGCTTGACGGTGTCGGTCACCGGCAGCGCCGGGACGACGGCGGGCGATCCGTCCCGTACGGCGGCGACGACCGCGTCCACGGTGTCCACGGGGACGAGCGGCCGCGCCGCGTCGTGCACCAGCACCGTCGTGACGCTGTCGGGGACCGCGGCCAGGCCGAGGCGCACCGACTCCTGGCGGGTCTCACCGCCGGGGACGACGACCACCTCGGTGGTCCCGGTGAGCGGATACGCGTCGAGCAGCCGCTGGACCTCGTCGGCACCGTCCGGCGGGGCGACCACGACCACGAGCGAGACGGCGCGGGATCCGGCCATCGCCCGAACGGCGTGCACGAGCATCGGCGTCCCGCTCAGCGGGCGCAGCGCCTTGGGGGCTCCCGGGCCCAGTCGCACGCCACGGCCCGCGGCGGGGATCACTGCGGCGGTGCGGGCGGGGCGCTCGGACTCGCCGCCGGGTGGGGTTACGGACATTGCGTTGGCGTTCAGGTTTGCTTCCTCGGCCGAAATGGGTATGGCCACAGCGTGCCGGGCGCGATGCCCCGACCGGCCCCTTCCGTGACGACTGGTCGTGCCAGCTGCCCGGGCCCGGCACACCTTGCACCACAACAGCGACACCACAAACGGTCTTGCGCCAAGGGCTGCGATGTGGTGGGCTGAGGTGCCTGTGCGCGCACATGCCGCAGCGCCCGGCGAACAGACTTACTTACGAGGAGCAGGTCTGAATCACTCGGGCACCGCGGCATTTATATGTCAGGACGCGAGTACCTCATCCAGCAGGGCCTCGGCCTTGTCCTCATTGGTGCTCTCGGCGAGGGCGAGTTCGCTCACCAGGATCTGGCGCGCCTTGGCGAGCATGCGCTTCTCACCGGCGGACAGACCGCGCTCCCGCTCTCGGCGCCAGAGATCACGCACGACCTCGGCAACCTTGATCACATCACCGGAGGCGAGCTTCTCGAGATTTGCCTTGTAGCGACGGGACCAGTTCGTGGGCTCTTCCGCATACGGTGCGCGCAGCACCTCGAAGACCCGGTCCAGCCCGTCCTGGCCGACCACATCACGCACACCGACGAACTCCGCATTGTCCGCCGGCACACGAACCGTCAGGTCACCCTGAGCGACCTTCAGCACCAAGTAGGTCTTGTCCACGCCTTTGATCTGACGAGTTTCGATGGCCTCGATCAGCGCGGCCCCGTGATGGGGATAGACCACGGTGTCGCCAACCTTGAACGTCATGTGACAGGTACCCCTTCCGTGGCTATCCAGGGTAACACGTGAACGCCTTCTTCTGAATGGCGTTTTCGCAGGTCAGGGCATATCTCGGGGCTTGACAACAGCGGCTGGGACGTGCTGGGCACGGTGGGCGGAACCGGGTATTCGCAGGTGGGAGCGGTTGTCCGGGCGGCCTGAAACCGGCGCGATACACGCCCGGAGAACATCATGCAGGTGGCCGTACGTCCCGTTTTGCCGGAGTCCGGTCGATGGACTTCCGCTACTCCGTTCGGCCGAGGAGCGACAGATCCGGCCCCGATTCCCGAATTGATCACGGCCGCACTGATCATGTCTGTGAGACATCTGTGGTCAAGTGCGTGATCAATTTTTCGGACGTCCACGGATTCCTTACCGATAATCTCCCCGATCCGTCACCGAACCGATATTCAGGGTGGTCGGGAGGGTGGTCACGGATGTGCGGTGCGGGGCGTGCGGGCCGGGCGCGTCGCCCCCGAAGGCGGGTCGGGTGCGGGGCCAGAAGGGCGGATCGGTAACCTAAGCGCGCTGATCCAACTTTTACCTCGTCCTAGGAGATGCCGCCGCCGTGAGCAGCAGCCTTCGACGCGGCGCCCTCGCCGCAGCCGCCATCGTGGTCTCGGTCGCCCCGCTCTCCGCCTGCGGAGCCGGTAACGACGCCCAGACGCTGGAGGTCAAGCCCGACAACGCCGCGACGTCCGTCGGCGATATCAAGATCCAGAACGCCACCGTGGTGACCCAGCCGGACCGTACGGCGAAGGGCCCGGCCGTGGTCACGGCCCGGATCTTCAACAACGGCGACCGGGACGAGACCCTCACGGCCATCACGCTGCCCGACGCGAAGGCGACGGCGAAGCTGCACCCGGCCAAGGGCGCGGGCAAGGCCGCGAGCAAGATCGTCGTCCCGGCGGGCGGCTCCGTCGCCCTCGGCGGCGAGGGCAACGCCTCGGCCGTCGTCTCCGACGGGCGCGAGGCCGCCAAGGACGGCGACGCCCAGCGGGTCGTCTTCGACCTCAGCTCGACCGGCGACGTGCCGATCACGGCCTTCGTCGTGCCCGCGACGAGCTACTTCAAGGGCTGGGGCCCGTCCGAGCTGCCGACCCCTACCCCGTCGGCCACCCGGGGCGGTACGCCCTCCGGCACGCCGGGCCGGACCACCCCGGGCCAGACCGCGCAGCCGGGTGACCAGAAGCCGAGCGGCAAGCCGTCCGACACGGCTTCCGGCTCGGCGAGCAACAAGCCGGGCGGCGGCCAGCGCAACGGCATCGCCCCCGGCGAGCCGACGCCGAACGACGAGGACTGAGCACACGCGAGGGCGGCCCCGGAGATCCGGGGCCGCCCTCGCGTTGCAGCGCCGCTGTGCGCGGCTGAGGCCGTTTTGCGGCTCGAACGTGTAGCCCGGGCCGCGCACCGTCCCAGGTACCGCGGAGCGCCGGGGTCCGGCTCGAGCCCCCTCCCGCGTGCGCACCTCGCACCGATCGGCCCCGGGGGCCTCACGGGCTTCGGCGCGCTGCGCCGGACTCCGTCCGGCGGGCCCGGCCCGAGGCCGGTGGTTTACGGCTCGAACTTGTAGCCCAGGCCGCGCACCGTCACCAGGTACCGCGGAGCACCCGGATCCGGCTCGATCTTGGCTCGCAGCCGCTTGACGTGGACGTCGAGGGTCTTCGTATCGCCCACGTAGTCCGCGCCCCACACGCGGTCGATCAGCTGCATCCGGGTCAGCACCCGGCCCGCGTTGCGCAGCAGCATCTCCAGCAGGTCGAACTCCTTCAGCGGGAGGTCCACCTTGCCGCCGCCGACCGTGACCACGTGCCGGTCCACGTCCATCCGGACCGGGCCCGCCTCCAGGGCCGCGGGGGTGACCTCCTCCGGCTCGCCGCGGCGGCGCAGGACGGCCCTGATGCGGGCCACCAGCTCACGCGACGAGAAGGGCTTGGTCACGTAGTCGTCGGCCCCTATTTCCAGGCCGACGACCTTGTCGATCTCGCTGTCCTTGGCGGTCACCATGATCACCGGGACGTTGGAACGGCCACGCAGCTGGCGGCACACCTCCGTACCGGGCAGCCCCGGCAGCATCAGGTCGAGCAGCACCAGATCGGCGCCGTTCCGCTCGAACTCGTCGAGCCCGTCGGGTCCCGTTGCCGCGATGGCGACCTCGAATCCCTCCTTACGGAGCATGTACGACAGCGCGTCGCTGAACGATTCCTCGTCCTCGACGACCAGAACTCGGGTCACGGAAGGACCTCCGGGGCAGAAAGTTGATCGTTGGTGAAGGTCTCGTACGGTCGGTCGCCGTCCTCACCATCGAGGTCGGATCCGGAATCGTACGGCTCGCCCGGCCCGCCGGCCGGGCGATCCCGGTCCCCCCGCGCCGCACCGGCCTCCGGGAGCCTCAGGGTGAAGGTGGAGCCCTGTCCCTCAGCGCTCCACACCGTGACCTCCCCGCCGTGCGAGGCGGCCACATGCTTGACGATGGCGAGACCGAGGCCGGTTCCACCGGTCTGCCGCGAGCGGGCCGGGTCGACCCGGTAGAACCGCTCGAAGATCCGCTCACGGTCCCTTTCCGAGATGCCGATGCCCTGGTCGGTGACGGCGACCTCGATCAGATCGCCGCCCGTCGCGGGGATGCGGCGGGCCGCGATGCCGACGCGGGTGCGGGCCGGGCTGTAGTTGACCGCGTTCTCGACGAGGTTGCCGAGGGCGGCGGCCAGCTGGCCCCGGTTGCCCCACACCCGCAGATCGGCGGTGCCGCCGGTGGCCATCGTGATCTGCTTGGTGCCCGCCTGATGGCGGCAGCGGTCGATGGCCTCGGCGACCAGTTCGTCCACCCGTACCGGCTCGGCGTCCTCCAGCGGGTCGTCGTTCTGGACCCGGGAGAGGTCGATCAGCTCCTGGACGAGGCTGGACAGCCGGGTCGCCTCGACCTGCATCCGGCCCGCGAAGCGGCTGACGGCCTCCGGGTCGTCGGACGCGTCCATGACGGCCTCGGAGAGCAGGGAGAGCGCGCCGACCGGGGTCTTCAGCTCATGGCTGACGTTCGCGACGAAGTCGCGCCGTACGGCCTCGATCCGGCGGGCCTCGGTGAGGTCCTCGACCAGCAGCAGGACCAGCCGGGAGCCGAGCGGAGCCACTCTGGCGGACACGGCGAGGGCGTCGCCCCGGCCGGTGCCGCGCCGCGGCAGGTCCAGCTCGATCTGCCGGATCTCGCCGTCCCGCCGGGTGTCGCGGGCCATCGCCAGCATCGGCTCGACGGCGAGCTTGCCGCCGCGCACCAGCCCCAGCGCGTACGCGGCCGAGCTGGCCTTGACGACGGCGTCCGCCTCGTCGAGGACGACGGCCGAGGAACGCAGTACCGAGAGCACGGTGTCCACACCGGGTGGCAGGGCGGCATCGGTATGCAGCGATGAGCGCGTAGGCTTCGCCTGTTCGCGCTCGCTCCAGCGGAACGCCAGCATGGCGATGACACCGGTGCACAACCCGGCGAGCGCCGCCACTGCGGCGATCGCCGCGTTCACGTTCATGCATCCAGGTTATGCGGGCGGCGAGCGGCCTCCACAGCCCTGCACAGGGCCTCTCGAACAGACGTTGCCGAGAGTTCACCGGGGGGATGGCGGCGGTTCACTCCGGACGCCGCGGCGGCCGACCGCCGCACGAGGTGGCGTGGGGAGCGTTGCCGAGAGTTCACCTTGGCGTCCTGGGCGGTTAACCGCGGGGGGTCGCGCCGGACGCGTTCCGATCCGAACGTGGCAGGGTGGGGCACACGAGTCCACGAAGATCCGTCAGCGAGAGTCAGTGAGAGAAGGTCAGTGATGCGCGACGCGTACCACGAGGAGCTGGATTCGATCGGGGAGGGCCTGGTCGATATGGCCCGGCTCGTCGGTTCGGCCATCGGCCGCGCCACCACATCCATCCTGGACGCGGACCTGAAGCTCGCCGAGAGCGTCATAGCCGCCGATGAGAAGGTCGACGACCTCCAGCGCGACCTGGAGAACCGGGCGATAGCGCTCCTCGCCCGGCAACAGCCGGTCGCCACCGATCTGCGGATCGTCGTCACCAGCCTGCGCATGAGCGCCGACCTCGAACGCTCCGGGGACCTGGCGCAGCACGTCGCCAAGCTCACGCGGCTCCGCTTCCCGGACAACGCCGTGCCGCACGACCTCCACGCCACCATCCTGGAGATGGGCCAGCTCGCGCAGCGGCTGATGGCGAAGGCGGCCGAGGTCATCGTCACCAAGGACGTCGACCTCGCCGGGCAGCTGGAGCAGGACGACGACGCGATGGACCTGCTCCACCGCACCCTCTTCCAGCACCTGATGGACGACCGCTGGAAGCACGGCATCGAGACGGCCGTCGACGTCACCCTGCTGGGCCGCTACTACGAGCGATTCGCGGACCACGCGGTGTCGGTCGCCAAGCGCGTCATCTACCTGGTGACGGGCGAGCACGCGGACGAGATAGCCCCGGCCGGCGCCCAGGAGGCCTGAGCGGGCGTGGCCGCGTCACGGCGGCGTGCCTCCGCGCGCCGTCGATGCGCCCCTGTGGGCGGGCCGTGGACCGGGACCATGAGCAGCAGGTGCCCCCTCCCGAGGAGACGACTCATGGCGGACATCACCCGACCCGAACCCCAGCCCACCCACCCCATCGCCGCCTGCGGCTGCGGCTCGGGCTGTAGCTGCGGCTGCCAGTCCGGCGGCTCCTGCTCGTGCGGCGGCAACTGCGGCTGACCCGGCCACACGGCAACGCACGGACGGGGCCCGGGACCGAGGACTGGTCCCGGGCCCTGTCCGTTTCCTTTGCCCCGTTTCCTTTGCCGAGGTGCGGGCGACGGCCGCTCCGGCGAATCTGGTCCTATGAACGATGGGACCCCGGCCCGGCCGCGCGTGGTGGTGGAGGAACCCCACGACGGCCGCCGCCGCGTGCGGATCGACGGCGAAGACGTGGGCGTGGTGGTGAACGCGGAAGAACTCCGCCGCCTCCTGACCCGCACGGGCCTGACGGACGAGGACACCCCCGTCGACGACCCCCGCCTGATCGACTGGCAAGGCGGCGGCCCCGACGACTGGCCCGCCGCGTAGGCCCGGCGGTCTTCGTACGCCTGGCGGGTGAACGACGCCCCGAAGGGCGATGTCCGGGCTGCGCGGAGGCCCGCCCACAACTTCCGTGCGGGGCACCACCTTTCCTGGTGAAACCACTTGCATCAGCGGGGCTGAACCAGGTGAATGGATTTCACTCGGCAAGGGTGACCAAAGGGGGGGTCGTGTGACATCAGCAGACGCGGCGGGACCGGCATGGAACAGGCCTTCCGAGGCCGTATCCGCAGTCGGAGGCCCGCCACCACCCACCGTTCCGCCGCAGCCCCCGGCCACTCCACCGTCCGCCGCCCCGCCGCAGCCCCCGGCCGGTCCGCCGCCCGCCGCCGATCCGTACCCCGATGTGGCACCAGCGGCCTCGGCCGAGCCGATCATCGGAGTCGGCCTGCGGGTCAGTAAGCGGCTGCTCTGGATCGGAGACGCCTACTACCCGCTGCGCAACCTCGCCCGGGTGTACACGCTCACCATCCGCCCCCGGCGCAAGGAAGCCGTACTGCTCTTCGTGAAGCGGCTGCTGATCATCGGGGCGGTGACGACGATCCTGGCCCTGCTCGCCGCCATGATCGACAGCTCCAGCCGCGGCGGCTTGGACAGCGGCGACAGCGGTGGCTCCGGCGGTCTCTCCGTCCTCGTCGTGATCGCCGCTGTCGCGGCGCTGATCTACTCCCTCGTGGAGATGGTGTCGGTGCTCGGCGCGCCCGCGCACTTCGTCCTGGCCATCGAGACCTCCGGCCCGTCCACCGCCGTGGTGTCCGGCCGCCAACCGGACCAACTGCGGCAGCTGGCCCACCAGATCGCCGACGCGATCGAGAACCCGGAGGCGGAATTCACGGTGCACGTGGACACCATCTCCATCAGCCCCAAGCACTACTACTTCGGAGACAACGTCAACATGTACGGCGGCAGCGGCAACGTGGGGATGGCGAGCTGATGAGCGGGGACCAGCACTACTACTTCGGCAGCGGTGACCACGTCACCATGCACGGGGGCTCGGGCAACATCGGCATCGACAAGCGCGTCACTCCGGTCCAGGAGCAGCCCGAGGCCGTCCAAGAGGCCCTCCGCGAGCTCCTCACTCTGGTCCAGGAACTGCGCGCCCAGGTGCCTCCGGTCAGCGCCGGCGCCCTCGACGACTCGCTCCCGGCGCTCCGCGCCGAAGCGGATGTCCCACCACAGGAGCGCCACCGCGCCCTGCTCGCCGTCGCGGGCATCGCCGCGACGATCGGTGCGCTCGGCGTACCGATCATCGAGGCCGTCAACAAGGTCCTCGAACTCATGGGCGCAAAGTGAGCTCCCTCGCCTCCAGCTCCTTCTTCAGCCGCTGGATGTGGTAGTGCTGCACCCGCGCCGTGCGCTGTAGGGCCATGACCGCGGTGAGGAAATGGTCCATCTCGGCGGCCCGGGTGAGGATGTCGTCGGGCNTCTCGGCGGCCCGGGTGAGGATGTCGTCGGGCACGTGTTCGTCCCGCAGGCAGGCCTCCGCGTCCTGGCTGAGCACGGCCTGCGCCCAGCCGCGGGTGACCGGCTTGAACAGGCTCGGGTGTTTGGCCACGATCCGCGCCCGGATGGCCAGGTCGTTCTCGGCGGCCTCCACGTGCAGTCCGGTGTCCTTGTTGCGCGCCCCGAACAGCGGCTCGTGGATGTGGTGGGCATCGAAGCCGTGCTCGACGCAGCCGACCCAGAAGTCCCAGTCCTCTCCGGCCCGCATGCTCTCGTCGTAGCCGCCCACGGTCTGCCACACCTCCCGGCGGTACAGCGAGCAGTAGAACATGATCAGCCGCTGGAGCATCAGTTCCCGGCTGTAGGCGGGGAGGGACATCGCCTGCGGGGGCAGATCGTCGTCGGTGAAGGTGAACACATCGGTGGAGGCGATCGCGACGCCGGGATTGCCGTCCAGGACCGCGACGGTCTTCTCGAGCATCGTGGGAGCGATCACGTCGTCGGCGTCCATCGGAAGGACGTAGCGGCCGGCGGCTTCCTCGATCCCGGTGTTGCGGGCGGCCGAGACGCCGCCGTTGGCCCGCTGGACGAGCCTGATGCGCCGGTCGGGGTGGCGGGCGATCAGGGACCGGGCCACCTCGGCGGTGTTGTCGGTGCTGCCGTCGTCGACGATGAGGAGCTCCCAGTCCCGGAAGGTCTGGGCAAGGACGCTGGACACGGCATCGGGCAGATAGCGGGCGTAGTCATGGCAGGGGATGACCACCGAGACCACAGGGGCGGGTTGGTGTGGCATGCGCGGTCTTTCCGTTCGGGACGGGAGGGGAGTGGGCGTGGGAGTGGGAGTGGGCGTGGGAATCCGGCGGGACGCAAGCCGGGGTTCCGGGCGCCGGCCGTCCCCCGGGGCCGCTTCCGCGGGCCCACGGCCGGGCACTGCGACGGATCCTGCGCTAGCTGTGCTCGTGCTCCGCACGCTGGGGGGCGTAGCCGTCGTCCGCGTACTCGCGGTGGTGGCCGAACCCGAGGTCGCGTCCGCGGTCGTGATCGACCTCGCAGAACCATCCCCAGTCGGGGATGGTGACGTTGCCGACGTTGCAGCAGTGCCCGTAGTCGGTGATGGTCATGTTGTTCACGGGCGGGCAGCAGTGCCCGTAGTCGGTGATGGTCACGTTGTTCACGGGCGGGCAGCAGTGCCCGTAGTCGGTGATCGTGACGTTGCCTATCGGCTCGCAGGGGTGACTGGTCCCGGGCGTCAGGGTGACGTCGCCGCTCATCGGCTGTCCTGAGTACCCGTACGACGCCGTCTCCGTCCGCGTGTCCGGAGCGACGGCGGCGTAGGCCGCTTCCGCGGTGCTGAGCAGTCCTGCCGTGGCCAGCGCGGCAGGCAGAGCCAGTGAGGTCATGACACGGGATTTCACGGTGGCACCTTTCCTTTGGGTGCGGGGGAGCTGCCCGGAACGCCGGTGTGCTTCGCGGCGCGGGCAGTAAAGCCACCGTAAATTTGGTCACTCCATGCGTCAAAACGATTACTCACTGTGTGTGACGGCGAGAGTGGCGGGCTCCGGCCGCGGTGCGCCGTGGTGCGGATGCACCACTTCCAGATCGGGCAGGGCCCAGCAGGCGGTTCCCATGTCCAGGGCCATCGCGGCCAGCCCCTCGGTCTCGATGACCTGCCGGTAGGGGAAGGACGGGAAGGTGAGTCCGTCGCGGTGCAACTCCGCGCGGACCAGCAACGCGGTTCCGCCGACCGAGTCGACGCGGACGAGTCCGCGGCCGCGCAGCTCGTCGAGGTACGTCCGGCCGAAACCCCGGGGAGGCTGAAGGATGCCGTCGCGCAGCCACTGGGCCCAGTTGAGCGTGCCCGCTCCGGGCTTGAGGACGAAGGTGTTGAGGTCGTACGTCGGCCCGCCGGGTGCGGTGGCGCAGTGCGGGACGACGATGTCCTTGCGCGCGCCGAGCAGGCGCTGGACGAGGTCCGCCGGGTAGCCGGTGACATCGACGTCGAGCCACAGCACCCACTCCTCGTCGGCCAGGGCCCGGGCGAGGAGGTGGTTGCGCACCTTGGCCAGCACCGACCGGCGCCGGCGCTGGACGCCCTGCTCCCAGCGGGGTCCGGCCAACTGGAGGCCGAAGTCACGGTGGACGAGGGTCACCCGCCGGAACTCCGCCTCGAGGTCGGGCAGGACCTGCCGGAGCAGTTCCGGGGTCCCGTCCCTGCTGTCGCCCTCCAGCAGGCCCAGCGAGATCGCCTCGCGCGGGTAGTCCAGCGTGCGCAGACGGTCCAGATAGCCGGGCAGGAACGCGGCCGCGTCCTTGAGGGGCGTGAGCACCAGCACCGGGGGCCGCTCGCTCGCCGGTGCCACGGCGGGCTCGGGGACCGGCCGCGGCTTCCGCTCGTCCGTGCGCGCGGCACCCGCGGCGGTCTCGGCGTGCGCGATGTCCTCCGGTTCGAGCGGCAGCCGGGCCGCCATGGCGAGCAACTGCTCGGTGTAGGCGCCGGGTTCGGCCCACACCTGGGTCGCCACCTCGAAGTGCTCCGCGAAATGGGACTCGTCGAAGGTGTTGTTCCCGTGGCACACGTAGGTGTACAGGTCGGGCGCGTCCACCGAGACGACCCGGCGGCTTCGGACCAGTTCCTCGGCCACCGGGGTGTCCTCGCCACGGCGCTCGGCCGGATAGCGCGGGAGCCGGTCCTTCGCGCACACCATCGACCCTTCCCAGACCCGCGCGCAGGAGACGGCGAGCTTGCGGCGGGCAGGCCACCACAGCCGCTCACGGGCGAGGAAGCACGCGTCGGCACCGAGCGCGAGAATCGCCGCCATCTGGCTCTCCACCCGCTCCGGGTCGTACAGGTCGTCGTCGTCCCACTGGCACACGTACGGCCCGGTGGCCCGGTCCACCGCCTCATTGCGCAGCTCCCCCAGGGTCCGTCGCTCCGGGGGCAGCCGGTGATGGCGGATCCGCGGATCGCCCAGGTCACGGATGTGCTGCTCGAGCAGGTCGTCGGTGCCGTCCTCCAGCACGACCAGCTCCAGGTTCGGGTAGGTCTGAGCGGTGAAGCACCTGATCGCACGGCGTGCCGTCGCCGAACGGTCCTTGGTCACCATCAGGCAGGACACGGTCGGCGCCGGCGCGCCCGAGGCCCAACGGCAGCGCTGCGCCTCCAGGCTGAGCAGTCCGTCGGCGACCGGCTGCCGATCCTGGCTCGCCCAGAACGGGAACCGTCTGCCCGCCGAGACCCTCGGCGCGGTCGCGGTGTCGCAGGCCCAGCTGCCCGACCAGTGGTGCACGGCGTACGCACGGTCGTAGTCGGCCTCCTGCGGGCCGAACAGCTCTGTCGCGTACGGGCTCACCTCCGGGTACAGGACCTCCGGGCCGACCACCGTGATCGAGTCCGGCTCCGGCGCACTGTCGACCGCTCTGGTGAGGAAGAACGGGCCGGTCGTGTCGAGCGTGCCCGGCAGCTTGTGGGCACCGACCAGCTGACGGTGCACATGGGCCCAGAGGGGGTGGCCCGGCCGTGACGCGATGAACGCGTTCCCGACGATGCGGCTGAATCCACGCTGCCGGGCCAGCAACAAGCGGGTGTGCACCTCGGGTTCACAGCCGAGCACGAGCTCGCGCCCGTCAAGGAGGCCGGAGACCGGCTTCAGGCACTCGAAGTCCAGATCCACGTAGAGGCCGCCGAAATGGTCGAGCAGAAAATAGCGGATCGCGTCGGCCCGCATGATCGGTTCGGGATAGCCGTCGTAGACCGGCAGGAACCACGGATAGTGCTCCTGAAGAAAGGCGCGATTATCCGCGTCCGTCCACAACCGGTAACCCCAGCCGGGGTGGTGCAGCCGCCAGGACTCGGCCCACTTCTGCCATGCCGGAGGGAGGTCGGCGTCTTTCCACGTCTGGTGAATCAAAGGGGGAATTGTCTTTTGTGCAGTCATTCGCACAGTATGTCCGGTTGCCCGGTGGGCCGGATATCCGCCGATGCCCGCCGCCGGAGCAATCACCCGAACGGTGGGCCCGGCGCATCGCCGGGGGCGCACGGGCGGTGGCATACGTACTTGATCTCGGCGTTGAATGTCCGAGCGGGCGGCCCGGTGACCGCCTCATCAGCCGGGACGACTTGGCCGCCGTTCACGACCGCGACGCCCGCTGTGACCGGGCGCTGATCCTGGACGCCCGGGTCTTTCATTCGCTGAATGCCCTCGGCTGGACCAGTTGGGCTCGAATGGCTCCTCTTCCACCTGAATGGTCACGAGGACGAGACCTGCGCGCCGCTGGAGTGCTAGTGGCCGCGTGGCTCAGATTTCGTTGTCGACTTCCAGCTCGTGAAGCCGCTCTGTGATGTCCTCGGCCCACGACCGTGCCCATCGGCGCAGCTCGGCGGTTGCCTCTTCGTCGAGGCCGTAGGCGGCGAATTCGGTGTCGTCGATCCAGTCGATGCCGGTGAGCCGGGCATGGAGGTCGTCGAGGTCGAGGGTGTCACGGGCGTGGCGGCGGCCGAGTGTTTCCAGCTCGATGTGGCTCCAGCGGTCCGCTGCGGCTCGGACGTCGATCAGGTCGCGTGCGAGCCCGCGGTCGGCCAGGGCGCGCACTTTGGTGCCGACCGCGTCTTCGAGAGAGATCACCAGACCGTGTTCCATCTCCACCGGAGGACGCCAGAGTGCTTCTTTGAGGATGTCGACCTCGCACTCTTCGCCACTGCCGGTATCGGTGACGATCAGCCGCGCGGACAAAGGTCGGCGTCCAATGCCCGGACCTGCCAGCCGCGTTCTTCCAGCCCCGCGCGTACGGTCGACGCGATGTTCTCCATCCGTTCCGGATTCTCGGTGGCCAGGTCCAGGTCCTGACTGAGCCGGTCGACCAGCCCGTGCGCTTGTACGGCGTAGCCGCCGGTGAGGACGAGAGGGTACGGGCCTCCCACCGCGAGCACGTCAGCGAGCAGCCGCCGATGCAGGTCGGTGAGGTTCACGCGGCAGCCGTCGCCTGGTGAGCCAGTTCGGCGAACGCGCCCTCCCAGGCGTCGCGAATGTCGCGGCTGATCAAGGTGCGGAGGACGGGCCACAGACTGATCAGCAGGTCCTGGTTGAGGTACTGGACCAGGTCGTCGCGCATGCCCTCGGCCAGGACGATCCGGTAGCAGCTCATCCGCAGTCGGGGCTGGTCGAGGTCGAACTGAGTCAGCCCGGACCAGGCCAGGTGCAGCGGCAGCCCGACGGTGCCGTGGGCCGGGCCGACGAGCTCCGAGAGCCGGGCGGGGAGCCGCCGTGCGAACTTGGCGCGGCGGATCTCGGAGACGCTGGGCGTTGATGCCATACCTCGATTATCGCGTAACGGCGCCAGCATCCGGCACACCGTCTATACGTATGTAGATGCCGAAGGGCTGGCGGCCGATGACCTGGCTAGTGACGTGGGCCCCCACGGGCAGCCCTGCAACCGTTGCCGACCAAAGGCGCCGAACCGCCTCCCTCCCCCGCAAGCCACGCTGTCCCTTCTTCGGCCCGCAGGCGCGGGATCTGCTGCGGGTGCGGCCCAATCCGCTGGGCGTGGAAGAGGTCCACTACTTGGGGGATGTCCGGCCGACCGGGCCGCCACCGCGTCCGCGTGGGGAGCCGGTGCGGGGCAGCGGCAGGTGGGCGGCCAAGGGGCGATCATGGTGTGTCGACAGCGGTTTCGCTGGGCCAGGCGTATGCAGGCCGCACGGTGACCGTTACGTCACCGAGACGACGCTCACCGTCGAGCTGGACGGCGGAGTACAGGTGGCCCACCGTCAAGCACCAGCTGGGACTCGACAGTCGGAGCTTGGCGCGTTCGTGCTCGGCGACGCTGATGATGGACTCGACGCCATCGTTTGTCAGGGCGGCGGCCCGGACGACTGGCCCGCCGCGTAGATCGGGCGAGCTACTTACAGGCTTCGTACCCCCGACGGGTGAACGACTCGTAGGCGGCACTCCTCGCGGCGTAGCGTGGATGGACCATCCACCGGGGCGGGGGTGCACATGCGGTACCAGAACGAAAGCATCGGCGATCGAATCGGTCGACTGCGTGAGCGATGCAAACTCACTCAAGAGCAACTCGCCGAGCGCGCGAGCGTGTCGGTCGACACCGTGCGCAAGCTTGAGCAGAACCGCCGGTTATCGGCGCGGCTAGTCACGCTGAACCGGCTGGCCCGCGCGCTGGATGTCGAGACGTCCATGCTGGTCGGACAGCCCACGTCCTTCGAGGCCCGGTCCGACGGCGAGGCCCCGTCCGTGCTCGCGCTCAGGCAGGCGGTGTCACCGCTGTCCGACCTGCTCGGCGAGGATCCGGACCCGGAAGATCCGCCCCCGGTGGGCGCCTTGCGCGCGTCACTTCGCTCGACCGAGGTCATCCGCCGCGAGGGACGTATGGGCGAGATCGGCGCTCTGCTGCCCCAGCTCATCCGCGACGCCCGCGCCGCCGCTCGCGCTCACCACGGCTGTGACCGGGCGACCGCGTATGCCGTGCTTGCCGAGGCGTACCAGGTGGCAGCGACCACGCTCACCGCGCTGGGCAGGGAGGACGCGGCGTTCACGGCCATGGAGCGCGCCGTCGAAGCCGCCGGACGCTCCGACGACCCCCACCTGGAGTCCATCGGCGCCTCCACCCTGGCGTGGATCTTCACCAAGCAGGGACGGCTGGAGGACGCCGAGCGTGTTGCCCTGACGTACGCCGACCGGATCAACCCCGGCTTCCGCTCCCGGCCGGTTGAGTTGTCGCTCTGGGGGATCTTGCTGCTCCGCGCGGCCACGGCGGTCGTGCGGCAGGGCGAGAGCACGTACGACAGGGTGGAGGAGCTACTGCGGCTGTCGACGGGCGCGGCGGCGAGCATCGGAACCGACCGGCTCGACTACGCCACCCCGTTCGGCCCCACCAACGCCGGGGTGGCGAAGGTGAACTTCCTGGTGGAGATGGCGAAAAGTGCTGAGGCGGTCGCCGCGGCGCGCACGGTGCCGGACATCGGGTCGCTGCCTCCGACATGGCGGGCCAGGTTCCATGTGGACCGCGCCCTCGCGTACGCCGATCTCCAACGGGACGAACCGGCCACAAGGGCCCTGCTGGCGGCCGAACAGGACGCACCGGAGTGGATGCGATACCACGCCACGACGCGCCAGTTGGTAGCCGAACTGCGCGGCCGTGAACGCCGCCGCACCTCCCCGGTGACCCAACTCGCAGACCGGCTGCGCCTGGACGGGTAGGACGCGGCGTCCTACCTCACCGGAAGGTTGGGACAGCACGTCACTGTCCGGTCACTCACAGCGCCCATAAGTTTGCGCCTCGCTGGCAGCAGCCAGCTCCGCACGACGCAAGGGGCGCTCATGACGATCAGAGCCGAGCAGTGGACACCGCCGAACGGGCCGGAGCCCACGGCCTTACCGATGGGCAGGTGGTGGGATGCCGTCCGGGTGGAGGAGAGCGTCGGCGAGCGCGTCCTCGGCATTCTCGGCGAGCAGTCCGGTGCCGTCATCAAAGACCGCTGCAGCACCCTGTACTGGCTCATCGCGCCCGGTACAGCCGTGTCCTGGAACCTGCGCGGAGTCTGCGTCCTCGCCGAGACCGAGGGCGTCGCCACCTATCTCGGTGTGCCTCCGGCGGAACGGCTGACCCCGCCCGGCACGTATTGGCGGGTCCCGTTCATCCGCGGCCGGTACCTCACCGACTCGCACCTGCTGTACAAGGCGCTGATCAGCGTCCTGCTCGCCGAGCCGGGGGAAGGCCAGGAGGGCGACCGGTGACGCCTCAGATCTGCGCCCGCTGCCAGACGACCACCAAGCAGCCGGTCGTCGTCGCGATCGGGCATGGTGCGAGTGGTGGCGGGGGCACCGTCTACGCCTGTCCGGGCCAGTGCGCCGACAGCTTCCCCAAGCAACGCGACCCGTTCGAACAGACCCATCCCGCCAGGCGGCAGCGATGACGGCCGCGGCCGACCTGGACCCGGCCGCGCTCACCCGCGAACAGCTCCAGGGCTGGACCTGCGCACTTTGCGGCGAGAACCTCACCATCGACCGGCCGCTGGGCACCGTCACGATCGACCACGGGACGACCCGGGCGACGTACGAGGTCTGGGCATGCGAGCCCGCCTGCGGCGTACGCCCCGCACCACCCGAGCCGACGCCCTGGGGCCGGTTCCTCGACCACGCCATGGGCTGCGTCGACTGCCGGGCGGGCCAGCGCTGCGCCGCCGGGAACGGACTGCACCACGCGGTACGGGAGGCCCTCACCGCCGCCCCATGCCGGCGGAGCTGCCGCTGCCGTCGAACTCAAAGCCCCGCCCCGGTTCGCGCGCTTGGACGGCTGGCGACCGGGACGGAGACCGTGCACCACCCCACTCAGAGAGAGGCAGGCACATGCGAGACGTTACTGCGTTACTCGACCGGCCACAGCGGGCCGAGGTCATCGGAACCATCCTGCGCAACAACCCCGGCATGGACGAGGACATGGCAGGCCGGATCGTCGACGAGGCGGTGAAGTTCCTCGCCGCGGTGGCCGGGGCCTCCCGGCCACTCGCCCCGTCCCGAGTCGTGGACGAAGGCTGGCACGCCCTGATCCTGCACACACACATACCGCCAACTGTGCGAGCGGATCGGCACCTTCGTCCACCACGTCCCGGAGGCACCGCACCCGGATCGGCGAGACCCCGAAGCGCTCACGCGGACCCGGCAGCGCATGGCCGAGGCAGGGTTCCCCGTGGACGACGCGCTGTGGCTGGCGCCCGCCGACCAGAGCATCCCGGTCGCCGCCGGTTGCCAGCATTCGGACGACAGCGGGCCGATCGTCATCATCCCCAAGCCCAAGGGCTGACCCGCGTAGGCTGCGGGCCGGAAGGAGGACACCGATGGAGTGGATCGACCCGAAGTACGCCGAGCTGGTCGCAACCATGCGACGAGCCCAGGCGGACGCCTCCGAACAGGACCCGTCCGAGGCCCGGCCGGTCCGGGGATTCATCGTCTCTGACACCGGTCCCGGCCAGCCAGGAGCGCACGCGTAAGGCCCTCGCGGGCCAGGGCAGCGAAAGCCCCCTACTCGCGGAGGAACCGCAGGTAGGGGGCTTCTTCAGTGCGGGTTACTTCTTCTTGCCCTGGTTCTTGACCGCCTCGATCGCGGCCTTCGCGGCCTCCGGGTCGAGGTAGGTGCCGCCCGGGTTGGTGGGGCGGAAGTCGGCGTCGAGCTCGTAGGAGAGCGGGATGCCGGTGGGGATGTTGAGGCCCGCGATGTCGGCGTCGGAGACGCCGTCGAGGTGCTTGACCAGGGCGCGCAGGGAGTTGCCGTGGGCGGCGACGAGGACGGTGCGGCCGCTCAGGAGGTCGGGGACGATGGCGTCGTACCAGTACGGGAGCATGCGGACGACGACGTCCTTGAGGCACTCGGTGCGGGGGCGCAGCTCCGGGGGGATGGTGGCGTAGCGCGGGTCGGCGCTCTGGGACCACTCGGCGCCGTCCTCGAGCGGGGGCGGCGGGGTGTCGTAGGAGCGGCGCCAGAGCATGAACTGCTCCTCGCCGAACTCGGCGAGGGTCTGGGCCTTGTCCTTGCCCTGGAGGGCTCCGTAGTGGCGCTCGTTGAGGCGCCAGCTGCGGGCGACCGGGATCCAGTGGCGGTCGGCGGCCTCCAGGGCGAGCTGCGCGGTGCGGATCGCGCGCTTCTGGACGGAGGTGTGGACCACATCGGGGAGCAGGCCGGCGTCGCTCAGCAGCTCACCGCCGCGGACTGCCTCCTTCTCGCCCTTCTCGTTGAGGTTCACGTCCACCCAGCCGGTGAACAGGTTCTTCGCGTTCCACTCGCTCTCGCCGTGGCGGAGGAGGATCAGCTTGTACGGTGCGTCGGCCATGCGGTCGAGCCTACTGGACGGGTTCGGGGCGGTCGGTTGACGGACCTGGTCAATTGAGTGGCGGGCGAGGGGTGAGCGGTCGTAAGTTGCGGATGCCGCTAGCGCCTCTTACATGGGGGCGCGTGACCGTGGGGGGTTCGCGATGTCCGTCGCCGGGTGGAGATTGGCTGCGAAGGAGAGCGTTTCGGGGTTGCCCCGGGCGTTCTGGTGGTTGTGGACGTCCACGCTGGTGAACCGGCTGGGCGGATTCGTGGCCACGTTTCTTGCCATGTACCTGACCGTGGAGCGCGGTTACTCGGCTACCTTCGCCGGGCTGGTCGGGGCGCTGCACGGGCTGGGCGGGGCAGTGTCGGCGGTGGTCTCGGGCGTGCTCACCGACCGGCTCGGGCGGCGGCCCACGCTGCTGGTGGCGCAGGTGTCGACGGCGGTCACGGTGGCCGTGCTGGGCTTCGTACAGGATCCGGTGGCGATCGCGGCGGTGGCCTTCCTGGTGGGCATGACGACCAACGCGTCGCGGCCCGCGGTGCAGGCGATGATGGCCGACATCGTCGCCCCCGAGGACCGGGTGCGGGCGTTCTCGCTCAATTACTGGGCCATCAACCTGGGCTTCGCGTTCTCAGCGATGGCGGCGGGGCTGATCGCCCGGCACGGCTATCTGACGCTGTTCCTCGCCGACGCGGGGATGACGCTGCTGTGCGCGCTGATCATCTTCGCCAAGCTGCCGGAGTCCCGCCCGGAGGGCGAGAGCGCGGCGCGCGGGGCGGGCGGAAAGGCGGTCGGGCTCGGGACGGTGCTGCGGGACCGGCGGTTCATGGCCCTGGTCGCGCTGACGTACCTGCTCGCGACCCTCTTCCAGCAGGGCTACGTGGCGCTGCCGGTCGCGATGGGCGCGGACGGGCTGTCCAGCGCGGACTTCGGGCTCGCGATCGCCACGAACGGGGTGCTGATCGTGGTCCTCCAGCTCCCCGTCACGCGGTACATCGAGCACCGGGACCCGGCGCGGCTGCTGGTCATCGCCTCGCTGCTCACCGGCTACGGCTTCGGGCTGACCGCCTTCGCCGGATCGGTGGGGATGTACGCGCTGGCCGTGGCCGTCTGGACGCTCGGCGAGATCATCAGCTCGCCGACCCAGATGGGGCTGGTGGCCCGGCTCTCACCGGTCCACGGGCGGGGCCGCTACCAGGGGATGAACGTGCTGGCGTGGTCGCTCGCCTCGCTGACCGCGCCGCTGGCGGGCGGCGCCGTGATCGACCGCTACGGGGCGCCCACGCTGTGGGCGGCGAGCGCGGTGGTGGGCACGGTGGCCGCGGTCGGTTACGCGGTGATGGGGCGGCGGCTCCGGGCCGACGACGCACCGGAGGCGGTGGAGAGGGAGACGGTGGAAACGGAAGCGGTGGAAGCGGCGGGGACGAAGGGCGCGCAGGTCGAGGGCGCCGCGGTGGCGGGCTGATCGGCGGGGTCGTACGGGCGCGGTGCGCAGGGCGGGGGTCTGCGCACCGCGCCCGTGCGTCACCGCAGCGCGCACCGCGCCCGTGCGTCACCGCAGCGCGCGCTGCGCCTCGTACAGGTTGCGCGGGTGGACGGCCTCGGGGTGGCCGTAGGACTCGATGCGGGAGTGGAGCGGACCGCTGAAGTCCGGTACGTCGGTCTGGCCGAACTCCCGGACCTCGCTGATGCCGACCGTCGCGCTGTACGGGGCGACCCCGTCGATCTTGACGCAGCCCGCGCGCTGATTGGTGACAGTGACGTTCCAGTGGGTGAACCGGGCACCGTACAGCGGGCCCGCGACCGCGTCTCCGCCGTGCGCGCCGGTGTTGTCCACGGTGATCTGGGTGCGGACGTTGGCGAACGGCATGCCGCGGTGGGTGTCGAAGGTGCCCATCTCCATCCGGCCGCGTGACCAGACGTTGTAGCTGGACAGGCCCTCGACGTTGATGCCGTGCAGCTGGGTCCCGGCGGGCGCGGGCACGGTGCGCTGCGCGAGGACGAAGTCCTCGACCAGGTTGTCGTGCGAGCCCTCGCGGCAGCAGTACGGATGGTGGCTGCCGCGCCCCGAGACGGTGACCCGGCGCAGGGTGCACGCCTTCGCGGCGACGAGCAGGAAGCCGTTGTCGACGTTGTTGACGGTCACGTCGTCGACCCAGCAGTCCCACGCGCACTGGAGCGCGACGCCGTTGTAGCCCTTGTCGAGCAGGTGCGGAGCTTGTGGCGTCGCATCGAAGTCCAGGGTGAGGCCCTCCACTCCCGAGCCGGTCACCGGCCGGACGAGGGTGGTGAACCGCGGCTTCCAGGCGGGCCGGGCGTCGAGCGGCAGCGGACGGTCCAGGGTCACCCGGCGGCGGCGCCGGTCGACGGCGGTGATGCGGCACGGCCATTCGTACGGGACGTACGAGGTCAGCTTGGTCTTGTCGGCCCACGGATACCCGGCGGCGCCCGCCACGTCCCCGGCCATGTGCTGGAGCAGGGAGTGCGTGCCGTCGTCCGCGAGCTGGAACAGCACCCGGTCGCCGCGCCGGAGGGCGGCGGTGCTCTCGACGGGCACGGTCCAGTCGCCGCGCCGGGCGGGGCGGTCGACGGCGGTCAGGGTGCGCCACTCGTCGCGCCGGTTGCCGGTCCAGCCCTCGAACGGCCACGCCTGGGCCCTGATCGCGGCGGTGAGGGACCGCCAGCGGGCGTCCGGGCACACCCAGATGAGGCCACCGGCCCAGGACCAGGACGACTTGGTGCCGCCGTACCGGCTGCCGTACGGCCCGATCAGCTCGGTGAGGTTGCGGGTCGCGTGCAGCGTGGTCCGCCCGCTGCCCGCGCCGCGCAGCACGACGTTGTCGTAGCCGATGCGGATGACGCCGTCGACGCGGTACGTCCCGGGCGGCACCACCACCGTTCCTCCGCCGCGCCGCCCGACGGCCTCGACGGCGCGGTTGATCGCGGGGGCGGCGTCGGCCGAGCCGTCGGGCCGGGCGCCGTAGCGCCGCACGTCGGCGGCGACCGGGTAGCGGGGCAGCTCCGCGCGCCCGCCGCGGAATCCGGCGCGGCCGACGTAGGGGATCTGGGGGTGGCGGTACGGGTCGGCGCGGAACTCGCGCCACAGCGCGGAGGAGGCCGGTCGGCCTGATGTCGCGGCCGCGGGTGCCGCGCCCAGCACGCCCGCCGCGGTGCCCGCGGCCACCCCCGCCGCCGCGCCGAGGACCGTGCGTCTGTCGATTTCCCTGTCCATGAGGCCCACACCTTCCATGGATGTGAACGCCGTTCAGATGAGCGACGGGCGTGAGCATGCCACGGCAACCCTCGGCGCGGAAGGGGTCGGGACGAAGCCGGTCATTCGGACCGGAGAACGGTCACTCGGCGGCGACGTCGCGGGTCAGGTTGGTGAATGCCTCGAGGTTGCGGGTGGATTCGCCGCGGGAGGTGCGCCAGGCGTACTCCTTGCGGATCGCGGTCGCGAAGCCCATCTCCAGCAGGGTGTTGAAGCTGCCGTCCGCGTTCTCCAGCACCGTGCCCAGCAGGCGGTCCAGCTCGTCCGGGGTGACGGCGGCGAGGGGGAGGCGGCCCACCAGGTAGATGTCGCCGAGCTGGTCGATCGCGTAACTCACCCCGTACAGGCGGGTGTTGCGCTCCAGCAGCCAGCGGTGGACGGCCTCGTGGTTCTCGTCCGGGTGGCGGACGACGAAGGCGTTGATGGAGAGCGAGTGGCGGCCGACCCGCAGGGAGCAGGTCGTCGACAGCTTGCGGGTGCCGGGGAGCTTGACGACGTACGTGCCGTCCTCCGGGCTCTCCCACTCCAGCTCGGCGTCGTTCAGCGTGCGCTCGATGACGGCGTGGGAGTCGGCCTGGGGGGTGGTGTCAGCCATGGGCCGATCGTAGGCGACGCCGCTCGCGCGGCGCGGCGGCGCGGACCACGGCAGACCGCGAAGCACCGCGCACGGACCACGGCGGACCACGGCGGACCACGCACCGCGGCGGGACCACGGTGTCAGCCGTTGGCCGCCCGCAGGAGACGCCGCTCGCGCATCGCGTCCGTGTAGACCTCCGCCGTCGCCTCCGCGGCCGTGTCCCAGCCGAAGGACTGGGCGTGGCGGGCGGCGGCCGCGCCCATGCGGGTCGCGCGCCCCGGGTCGTCCGCGAAGGGGCGCAGGGCGCGGGCGTAGTCGGCGGGGTCGTGGCCGTCGATCAGGGTGCCGCTCACCCCGTCCCGTACCGCCACCGGAAGGCCGCCCACCGAGGCCGCGACGACCGGGGTGCCGCAGGCCTGGGCCTCGACCGCGACCAGGCCGAACGACTCGCTGTACGACGGCATCACCAGCACCGAGGCCGCCCGGTACCAGTCCGCCAGCTGGTCCTGTGCGACCGGTGGCTGGAAGCGGACGACGTCGCCGATGCCCAGGCGCGCCGCGAGCTTGTGCAGCCGCTCGGGCTTCGCGAGGCCGGTGCCGCTCGGCCCGCCCACCACGGGGACGACGATCCGCTCGCGCAGCGACGGCTGCTCCTCCAGGAGGCGGGCGACCGCGTGCAGCAGGATGTCCGGGGCCTTCAGCGGCTGTATGCGGCCCGCGAAGAGGGGGATCAGCGCGTCGGGCGGCAGCCCGAGCCGGGCCCGGGCGGCGGCGCGGCCGTCGGCGGGGCGGAACCGGTCCAGGTTCACCCCGGGGTGGACGACGGCGACCAGGTCGCGGTCCGCCTCGTAGTGGCGCACCAGTTCCTCGGCCTCCTCGGCGGTGTTCGCGATCAGCCGGTCGGCGGCGCTGACGATCTGCTGCTCGCCGATGACGCGGGCGGCCGGTTCGGGGGTGTCACCGGCGGCGAGGGCGGCGTTCTTGACCTTGGCCATGGTGTGCATGGCGTGGACGAGCGGCACCCCCCACCGCTCGGCGGCCAGCCAGCCGACGTGGCCGGAGAGCCAGTAGTGGGAATGGACGAGGTCGTAGTAGCCGGGCCGGTGCCCGGCCCACGCCTGCATCACCCCGTGCGTGAACGCGCACAGCTGCGCCGGAAGCTCCTCCTTGGCCAGCCCCTCGTACGGGCCCGCGTCCACGTGCCGCACGAGCACGCCCGGCGTCAGCTCGACGGTCGGGGGGAGGGTGCCGGTGGTGGCCCGCGTGAAGATCTCCACCTCGATGTCGATGGCGGCGAGGCGGCGGGCCAGCTCGACGATGTACACGTTCATGCCGCCCGCGTCGCCGGTGCCCGGCTGGTGCAGGGGCGAGGTGTGCACGCTGAGCATGGCGATCCGCCGTGGACGCCGTAGGTGTGCGAGGCGCCGAAGGCGCTGGTGGGACGGGCCGCCGAAGGGCGTATGGGACCGGCCACGCAGGCCGAGCCGGGACGCGTACTGGCTCACCGCGCGATACCTCCTTCTTCGGGGCGAGCTTTCTCTCCCTGCTTCCCCTCTGAGGCCACAACATCGGAACCAGCCATTCCCATTTCCGCTTTGCCAAAGTGTGACGTTCGGGATTCGCGCGGAGATCGCCTGGGGGTCGCTGTGTGGTGTCGCTGTTGGTGTCGCTGTGTGGTGTCGCTGTGTGGTCGGGGCGCGGTCGCGCACCCTCTAGGCTGCTCGCCATGTCTGCCCGCGTGCCTCCGCCGACCCGCCCCATCGGAACGGCCACGCGCGGGACCACCAACCCCAACCGGCTGCGGCGCATGGACCGGTGGATCGCCGCCGTCCACAGCACCGCGCTGCGGCGCGCCGAGACGGCGGTGGCCGTCGACCTCGGGTACGGGGCCGCGCCCTGGACCGCCGTGGAACTGCTGCACCGGCTGCGGACCGTACGGCCCGGGGCCCTCGTGGTCGGGGTGGAGATCGACCCGGTGCGGGTCGCCGCCGCGCGGCCGTACGAGCGGGACGGGCTCGCCTTCGCGCACGGCGGGTTCGAAGTGCCGCTGCCGGGCGGGGTGCGGCCCGTGCTCATACGGGCGGCCAATGTGCTGCGGCAGTACGACGAGGACGAGGTCGCCGACGTCTGGCGGCGGCTGTGCGACCGGCTGGCGCCCGGGGGCGTCCTGGTGGAGGGGACCTGCGACGAGATCGGGCGGCGGCACGTCTGGGTCGCGCTCGGCCCGGCGGGCCCCCGTACGGTCACCTTCGCCGCCCGGCTCGGGTCCCTGGAACGCCCCTCCGACCTGGCCGAAAGACTCCCCAAGGCGCTCATCCACCGCAACGTCCCGGGCGAACCGGTGCACACCTTCCTCCGCGACTTCGACCGCGCATGGGCCGCGGCCGCCCCCTACGCGACGCTGGGCGCCCGCCAGCGGTGGATCCGCAGCGCCCAGGCGCTGCGCGCGGCGGGCTGGCCCCTGACGGACGGCCCCCGGCGCTGGCGCCAGGGCGAGATCACGGTGCGCTGGGAGGCGGTGGCCCCGCGCGGCGGGTGAACCGGTCCGTACGCGCCGGCCGGGCGCCTACGGAGGTCTCCGTACGCGCCGCGGCCGGGCGCCGTCAGGGGGTCTCGCGGGAGCGGGTGAAGACGCGCTCGCGGGCCTCTTCCGTCGCCGTCGCCACCGCGCCCATCAGGACCGCGTCCTCGCCGAGGGTGCTGGCGCGGACCCTCGGGCGCAGGGGGCCGATCCGGTGGAGGGTCGTGGTCACCGGGCGCAGCAGCAGGTCCGCCCCGCCGCCGAGGCCGCCGCCCAGGACCACCAGGTCCGGGTCGAGTACGGCCGCGACGGCGGCGATCACATGGGCCAGCCGCTCCGCCTCCTGCCGTACGGCCGCCACCGCCGGTTCGACGCCTTCCCGCGCGGCGTCGAAGACGTCCTTGGCGGAACCGGGACGGTCCATGCCCAGTTCGCGCGCGGCCCGGACGACCGCGCCGCCCGCCACCGCGTCCTCCAGGTCCCGCCCCCCGTTCGGCAGCGTCGGCAGGAAGCCGATCTCCCCCGCCGCGCCGTGCGCGCCCGTGAAGAGGCGGCCGTCGGCGACGACCCCCATGCCGAGGCCCGTGCCGACCATGACGAAGACGAAGAGCCTGCTGCTCCGGCCCGCGCCGAAGGTGTACTCGCCCAGCGCGGCCAGGTTGGCGTCGTTGTGGACGGACAGCGGCGTGCCCAGTTCCTCGCGCATCCGGTCCAGCAGGCCCGCCCGCCCCCAGCCGGGGAGGTTCACCGCGTACCGCACCCGGCGCCGCTCCGGGTCGTACACGCCGGGCGCGCCGACGACCGTGTGTGCGACCAGCGCCGGGTCGACCCCGGCGTCCGCGACGACCTGGCGGGCGGCGGCGACGGTGAGGTCGGCCATGGCGGCGGCGCTGCGGCCGCGGTTGCGGACGTCGGACCGGGCGACGACGGTCCCGTCCAGGTCGGCGGCGGCCACCCGCAGCCAGGAACGGCCGATGTCCAGGCCGAGGACGTACCCGGCGGTGGGGTCCGGTTCGTACAGCACCGCGACCCGCCCCCGGTCCGGCGGCGCCTGCCGCCCCGCCTCCCGGACGAGCCCCGCCTCCTCCAGGGCGGCGAGCGCGGTGGAGACGGTCGGCTTGGACAGGCCGGTGTCCCGGGCGAGCTGGGCGCGGGAGGCGGGGCCGTCGGCGCGGAGCCGGGCGAGGAGGAGGCGTTCGTTGTTGCTGCGCAGTCGCTGCCGGTTCCAGCGGCGGGCGTCGTCACCGGCCACATCGGTCATCGCGGCCCCCCTTCGGGTGCTTCCCCAACCCTTGACGGCATCAAGTAAGGCTCCTTAACTTAATCCATCCTACGGAGGTGGACATGTCCGGCACCGAGGGCGGCTTCGTCCGCCGCATCGGCCTCTTCCAGGCCACCGCCATCAACATGAGCCAGATGTGCGGCATCGGGCCGTTCGTCACCATCCCGCTCATGGTCGCCGCCTTCGGCGGGCCGCAGGCCATCATCGGGTTCGTCGCGGGCGCCGTGCTCGCGCTCGCCGACGGGCTGATCTGGGCGGAACTGGGCGCCTCGCTGCCCGGGGCCGGGGGCAGTTACGTCTATCTGCGCCAGGCGTTCCAGTACCGCAGCGGCAAGCTCATGCCGTTCCTCTTCGTCTGGACGGCGATGCTGTTCATCCCGCTGATCATGTCCACGGGCGTGGTCGGCCTCGTGCAGTACCTGGGCTATCTGTGGCACGGCATGAGCCAGACGCAGGGCGATCTGGTCGGGCTCGGCGTCATCGCGCTCGTCGTCGGGCTGCTGTGGCGCGGGGTCGAGCACATCGCGCGGATCACGGCCGTGATGTGGTGCGTGATGATCACCTCGGTGGTGCTGGTGATCGCCGCCGCGTTCAGCCACTTCGACCCGGGGCAGGCGTTCACGTACCCCGCGCACGCCTTCGACCTGGGCAGCGGCGCCTTCTGGACCGGCTTCGCGGCCGGGCTGACCATCGGCATCTACGACTACCTCGGCTACAACACGGCCGCGTACATGGGCGCCGAGATCAAGGACCCCGGCCGCACCCTGCCACGCGCGATCGTCGCCTCCATCCTCGGCATCATGGGCATCTACCTGCTGCTCCAGATCGGCACGCTCGGCGTCGTCGACTGGCACCGGATGCTCGACCCGAACTCGGTGGCGTCCCAGTCCGTCGCCTCCGCGGTGCTGGAGGAGACCTGGGGGAAGGGCGCGGCGGACGTCGTCACCGTCCTCATCCTCATCACCGCCTTCGCGTCCGTCTTCGCCGGGCTGCTGGGCGGATCGCGGGTGCCGTACGACGCGGCCCGCGAGCGCGTCTTCTTCCGCCCGTACGGCACGCTCCACCCGCGGCACCGCTTCCCGGTGCTGGGGCTGGCGACGATGGGCGTGGTGACCGCGGCCGGATTCCTCATCGGCCGCCACACCGATCTCGCCACGCTCATCCAGCTGCTGACGACGGTCATGGTGATCGTGCAGGCGCTGGCCCAGGTCCTCGCCGTCACCGTGCTGCGCCGCCGCCAGCCGACGCTGCGACGGCCGTACCGGATGTGGCTCTATCCGGTGCCGAGCGTGGTGGCGCTGGTGGGCTGGCTGGTCATCTACGGCTACGCGGACAAGAACTCCCCCGGGCGGCACCCCATCGAATGGTCGCTGGCCTGGGTCGCGGCGGGGTGCGTGGCGTTCGTGCTGTGGGCGCGGGCGGAGAAGGTGTGGCCGTTCGGCCCGAAGGAGATCAGCGAGGAGTACGTGAACGGGGCTCCCGGGGGCGACCCCGACGCCGCGGGCCCGGCTGACGCGCGGGGCGGCGCGGCCGCGGTGTGACGGCGGGTCGACGGCCGGGGGCGCGGAGGCCC